>JAHIOY010000042.1 GCA_018894495.1 Patescibacteria group bacterium | reverse complement strand
TTTTTCTTCTTTATTTTCTTTTTGTTTATTTTCGGTTAATGCAAATAAACTTCGTATGGCAAGGTCTTTTACTCCTTGGTTTTTGGATAATTTGCTTCTTATTTTTTCTTTCTGGGGTTTATAAATCTTTTTTGCTGAACTTTTGGATTTTTGGGTTGGCCATTTTTTAGCGATAATACCGTGTTTTGTTTTGCTAAAACTAACACTCCCGCGAAGTTTTGTTTTCACCGATTTTAATGCCTTTTGATTTTTAACTCTTACTTTTGCCATAAACCGAGCTTTCGTGAAACGAAAGCGAAGGTGAAGATGAAGAGCAATCTCTTCATCGCCTTAACTTTGTTTAAAATTATATAGTCGAAGAGATAAATCTCTTCTTCATCTGCGCTTTCGCAGGGCGAAAGCTTGATTAAAGAAGAATTTTAATTCTTCGCCATATTATTGTATTAAATTTAAAAATTTTACTTTGTATTTATAGTCAATTTTATCATCTACATCTACAAAGCCAGTTTTTATTAAATGAGCGTTGATAAAAGTTTTATTTTGTAAATATAAATAGCAAAGCAGATTATTTTCGCTATCGTATTTTGAATTATCAAATTTAATAAAAACTCTTTGGTTTTTCAATTTTGATTGTAAAAACTCCATTGCCTTATCAAACATTTCTTTCTTGGTTCTGATACCAATTAGTTTAATCATTAAATCATTATTTAGTAAAATTTTTTCAGGGTTTATAACTTGTTTTACAGAATATAAATCAACTCTTTCGCTGTTCGTAGAATCAATTTTTGAACCAAATTTCAATTTTTTAGGGTCAATCTTTCTGCTAAATTTTATTGAATCTTTAAAAATATAGGGTAATTTCGAAATTTCGTCTTTAAAATCTACGGACTTGTTTTTTTGCTCTATAGTTTCAAATGTCGCACCCTTAAATAAATCATCTTTGTTAGCCCCGATTTTTTCTTTTATTATCGGTAAGAATTTTTTATTTATTTCATAGCCAACAGAATTGCGGTCTAAATTTTTTGCCGCAAGAGTGGTTGTACCGCTTCCCAAAAATGGGTCCAAAACCGTGTCACCCACGAAGCTAAACATTTTTATAAGCCGTTTTGGCAATTCTTCCGGATACATGGCTAAATGCTTATCTTGTTTTACGCCATTAAAATTCCAATGACCAGTAAAATACTGATTCCATTCTTCTTTAGACATTTTGGATTTTTCTTTTATCTCCCTTGAGACAATTGGTGCTTCTCCCAACTTTTTAAAAATCAATATAAATTCATAGTCCAATTTAATTATTCCATTCCTCGGATAAGGAAAACTGCCCATTATAGTCGCCCCGCCGGTGGTATTCATCGTTGTTGCTTTTTGCCAAATTATGGCGCCCATATAATCAAAGCCAATCGTCTCGCAAAATTTTATTATTTCTGTTCTAATCGGAATAATTTTATATCTGCCATAATAAACCGAACGGGCAAATTGGTCGCCGATATTTATACAAAGACGACAACCGTCATTTAACACCCTGAAACATTCTTTCCAAACTAAATTGAGATTATTGATGTAGTCCTCATAACTATCATTAAAACCAATTTGATTTGGAGACCCGTAATCTTTTAATTGCCAATATGGCGGCGAAGTAATAACAAGATGGACAGAATTATCTTGCAATTCCGCCATATTGCGGGAATCACCAATTATAATTTTATGATTGGTTTTCATATAAACTACTTTATTTTAATTCTGGTGGGCGCGAGAGGACTTGAACCTCTGAACCTCTTCAATGTCAGTGAAGCGCTCTAACCAACTGAGCTACGCGCCCAATGAATTTTATTTATCATTTGGAGCAATTCTTCTCCCATATAAAGTAGTCGTCTTTGGAGATTCATATCGAAATAAATCACCACGCAAACTCCTTTATAATTTTTGAAAGTTGGTTTAACTGTTCGTTTATCAAATTGTGTTTTGTGGAACTGAGATTTTGGAATGTCTAAAATTCTCGACCAGTAATTTTTTAATTGTTCTTCTGGCTGATCTTTCCTTAAGTGAAGGCAACATCGAAATTTTGATTTATCCGATTGATATAAATATCGAAATAAATTTAAAAAAGCTTTTAAAATCTCAGGGTTTGAATTAGCAATTACAATTGAATTTTCTCTTTTTGTTCCTTCAGCTAAATAAAATACCGCAAGCATGAGTTCTCCTACAGTTTTATCTATCTTAACTTTCAACATGAATTTCCTTATTTCTCGTTTTATTTTTTCAATTCTTTCTAATCTTCCATTCTTGTTAATCTCAGCCGCCTTTAGTCTTGCTTTTACTAATGCGGATAGCCATTTTTGATGTAATTTTTCTTTTTGTCCTTTTGTTAATTCAATATTACATAGCCAGCCACTTAATGTTGAACGGCGGACACCCAAAAGTTTTTCAATACCTCGAATACTCTTACCTTTTCTCCGCAATTTAATTGCCATTTCTTTTTTGACTAAATCAGTTTTCATACAAGAATAATTGAACCAAAGAATTATCACTACTCTATTATTATTTTAAGGTACTAAACCATTTTTGACAAGTACGCGCTCTTCCTTTGAGCTAGCCGCCCCGATTGAAAAGGAGATTGGCTCCTTTTGGCGCTCAAATTAAACCGCCTCAATCTTTCTCTATTATTTTATTTTACCAGATTTAATCCATAAGTCAAAAAAAAATTCGCCGCTAAAATGGCGACTTCTGCTTGCTTTGAGTTTATTGAAGAGTTTGCGGAGGTCGGACCTCCGCAACTTTTGGTGTGGGGGCTTGCTTTGAGTTTATTGAAGGGGTAAAATAAGAAAATATGAACCCTGTTAGACATTCTAGTACTTCTAATCTCATTAGAAACGGATGTTAAACGGGGCTACAAAAATAAAATGTCTAACGGGGTGAAGAAATATTTAACGTCAGAGGGTTTTGAAAAATTGAAAAAAGAGTTGGGATATTTAGAGAAAGTTAAAAGAAAAGAAATTTCAGAAATGCTCAGGCAGGCCGCTTCCGAGGGCGACCTGTCGGAAAATGCGGGATATGACGCAGCCAAAGACAAACAGGGTTTTGTTGAAGGAAGAATCAGGGAATTAAAGAAAATCATTACTCAAGCTGAAGTCATTGAAAAGAAAGAAAATGGCAAGGTTTGTCTCGGTTCTTTTGTTTTTTTGAAATCAAACGAGGGAAAAGAAAAATTCCAGCTCGTTAGCCCGGAAGAAGCAGACATTTTGAATAATAAAATTTCTTTTAAGTCCCCATTAGGTGAAGCTCTTTTGAATAAGAGAAAGGGGGATATTGTGAGAATTAACGTCCCGGATGGAAAAAAGGAATACGAAATTGAGGAAATAAATTAAGATAATAGAGAAAGTTTGAGGCAGTTTAATTTGTGCGCACGGCTGGACTCGAACCAGCGAAACCTTCCGCTTATAAGGCGGATGCTCTAACCAGCTGAGCTACGTGCGCATCTTCACCCGTAAACTAAACTTTCTTGATTTTTACTTTAATTGGTTTTTCTTTGCGCGGCAGAGATTTTTCTAATTTTACTGTTTCGGTTTTTCCTTTTCCGATTAATTTTTCAAATTCTTCCCTTTCAATTGTTTCCTTTTCAATTAGGGTTTTAGCGATTTTTTCCAACAGTCCTTTCTTTTTAGCCAAAGTTTTCATTGCCGTTTCTTCAGCTCCTTTGATAAATTTTTCAACCTCTTTATCAATTTTCTCCGCCACCTTTTCAGAATAATTCTTATCTTCGCCGAATTCCCGACCCAAAAATATTGACTCAATTCTCCCGCCAAAAGATACCGGACCCAAAGGAGACATGCCGTATTCTTTAACCAACCTCCTTGACAAATCGGTTGCCCTTTCCAAATCGTTCGCCGCGCCGGTTGTAATTTCGCCAAATTTTATTCTTTCGGCGCAGTAACCGCCGAGCAAGGTTGCCATTTCGGCTAAAAATTCGGTTTTGGTTTTAATTCTTCTTTCTTCCCTCGGCGCTTTTAAGGTGTAGCCAGCCGCCATGCCCCGGGCGATAATTGAAATTTTTCTTATTGGTTCAGCTCCCGGCGAAAGAGTTGCGACTAAGGCATGGCCTGCTTCGTGGTAGGCGGCTATTTCTTTCTCTTTTCGCGACAAGATATGGGATTTCCTTTCCGGCCCCAGCAAAACCTTTTCAAATGATTCTAAAAATTCATCCTGAAATATCTGCTGCTTATTGCGTCTCGCGGCCAAAATTGCCGCTTCATTGACAACGCTTGCCAGGTCAGCTCCGGAAAATCCAGGCGTTCTCTCAGCCACCTCTCTTAAATTAACATTTAAAGACAACGGTTTTCCCTGGCAATGAATTTTTAGAACATCTTCTCTTTCATTAACATCGGGCAGGTCCAAAACAACTCTTCTATCAAATCTTCCCGGCCTGAGCAGGGCAGGGTCAAGATATTCCGGGCGATTCGTCGCGCCCATAATGATCAGCCCCTCTTCCCTGCCGATTCCGTCCATTTCAGCCAATAATTGATTTAAGGTTTGTTCTCTTTCTTCGTGGCCGCCGGTTACTCCCATACCTCTTACTTTTCCAATACTATCAATTTCATCAATAAAAATTATCGCTCTTTTGGCTTTTCGGGCTTGCTCAAATAAACTTCTCACCCGACTATTATGCAATAAAATAGGTTTTTCTCCTCCAAAGAATGCTTCGTTTTCACAACCGCACAGGTCATAGACATAGCCAGTGTACGATTTTTTAATAATTTTTCTAATTATTGGTTTTTTGAATTGAAAAGGCGTATTTTCAGTTTCATTAAAAGGATGGGATGTACTCCCGATTGTTAATGTCCAATATCTGCCTTCAGGAAGGGGTTTATTTTTTATAATTCTTCCGCCATTAAATTTGCCTTCTCCAACTCCCACTTTTATCCCATGCATTGCGGCAAGCCAGGTTAATTCTAATATTAATTGCTTACTAACTGAACTCATTTTAAGTTTTCTGTCTCCCGTAGTATAACCATCTCCCTTACTAAATCCATCAAGATAACTTAAGAAATATTCTTTTGGCAAATCCCATAAAAATTCAGGAATATGCTTATTGTGGCTGCCATTACCACAATGCTTTTCAAAAAACTCTCCCAATACTTTTCCAAAAAATTGAATTCTTAAAGAATTATCTTCTGTCCAAACAAGAGAAGGTGTTTGATTGGTGAATATTTTATTCATTAAATCGATATAATCTTGATGTAGTTCCTTTTCGCGGGCACTGAAGATAAGTTCCACGCCATAGTTAAGTTTTCTTCCTTCGGCAGTGTAATATCCTAAAACCTTCATCAACTCGGGAGTAATTTTAACCTTTTGCGGGATTCCTTTTTCTAAATATCTATCTGCTAACCAAAGAGCTTGCGGTTGATAGAGATTGCGTTGCCAATTGCTAATTGTCATTTGGCATACACCAAGATGTTTAGCCAGGTTGGATTGGGACATCTTTCCTTGATTTGCTGTTACAAAAACATAATCTTTCTTTAGTTTCTCCACTCCAAAATTTTCATTCCATACCGGAAGCCATTGCTCGATTTTTTCTTCAAATTGATGAGCCTTTACTTTATAAGTGGTACCGACACCGGGGATAAATACACTCCTTACTTTAAATGGCAAATTGACTAAAATATCTCCGGGTTTTAATTCATTCACCTTTTTTGGCGCAATAAAGTTTCGATGGCGGACAAATACGCTATGGTCACCGGTAGTTTTAATAATTCCTCCTAAATAATGGATTTCATAAATTTCATTGACTTTATGGCGCTCGGCTCCCTTTATGTTTTGCCAGCAACTTTTTTCAAAAAATTTCGTAACAGCTTTTTTAGAAGCTCCCCAACATTTTGTTTCTAAG
>JAHIOY010000041.1 GCA_018894495.1 Patescibacteria group bacterium | reverse complement strand
CGTTTTCTTACTAAAAAGCGATGCCAGCTTAATTTGGTCAATAAACTCTTGCCTTTTTAATATTATTTGGGTCTTGGTCTTTTGGGGAATTATTTCTTGGTAGTTTGGGTATTCACCCTCAATTAGTTTCGAAATTAGCAAAACCTTTGGGTGAGACACCTCCTCCATTGAGAATTCAAAGGCGGCTTGATTAGGAGAAAGATATATTTTTAAGGGTCCCTCTTTTTGGTTAAAAATATTTATTATTTCTTTGGCTGTTCTTTGGGGAAGAATAAAAGATTGTTCTTTATTGGGTGGGTTTTTAAGGAAGAGCTTTTTCTCTCCTAAACGAAAACTATCGGTGGCAGCTAAAACTATTTGGTTTTTTTGTAAAAGAAAATAAATCCCGGCAACTTGGGGTCGGGAGGTAAAGGGGGCAGGGATATTGATAATTTGGCTTAATCCGCCGCAAAGTTCAGCTGCCCCAATTATGGCTGTTTCATTTTCTTTTTCCACCTTAGGGAGAATAGGAAACTCTTCCCCTGAAAAACCATTTATTGAGGTGGTTTGATTTTGCTCGTTTATTATTAGGGTTGTTTTGGCGCTTTCAATCTCTAATTTCTCGTTTGTTATAAGGTTAATAAAACTTGAAAAAAGATGAGCAGGAACAGCGATGCTTCCTTCTTTTTCGATTTTTGCTAAAATCCACCACTTTATTCCAATTTCTAAATTAGACGACTCAAGGCAAAGAAAATTTTTACTTGCGCTGATTAGGATATTATTAAGTATTGGCAGGGTTGAGGACTTTGAGCAAATCCTTTCAATTACCAATAACCCTTCTTTAAATTTTTCTTGTAAAATAGCAGCTTTCATAATTTATATTATATAATATATTTATGTTTATTACTACTACTATATAGGGGGATAAAAAAGAGGAATATAACTTATTTGAAGTGGGGAGAGTATGGTTAAAACCCTATAGGAAAAAGAGGTATATTTTCTCCACTTTTCTGTGTTTATTTTTTTAAGCAAATTAATCCACAAAATAATCACCCCTTATCAACACCTTTTTAGGAGGTATATATTCTTTGTTTTATTAATTCTATTTCTTCCTCCAACCCCTTGTTTAATTCTAATTCTTTACCAATTTTTTCACAACTATAAATTACCGTTGTATGGTCCTTACCGCCGAATTTCCTTCCTATAAAAGGGTAAGAACCCTTGAATTCTTCCCTTAAGAGGTACATAGCGATTTGTCTTGGTTTGACGATTTCTTTTTTCCGAGAGGAAGCGATAAGGTCTCTTTCTTTGATGTCATAAAATTCAGCTACCACCTGCAATATTTTCCTTGGCGCGACCTGTTTTCTGGCGTTGACCGTTATTTTTCTTAATAGGACCTCGGCAACCCCCAGGTCAGGAGCCCTGTTGTTTATTTTCTGATAAACCACCAGCCGATTCAGCGCCCCCTCTAATTCCCTAATATTCCTTTGAACAACCGAAGCAATAAAACTATATACTTCATCCGAAAAATCGGTTCCTTTCTCTCTAGCTTTTGTTTTTAAAATAGCCATTCTTGTTTCCATGTCGGGTAAAGAAATATCGGCAATCATTCCGCCTTCAAAGCGGGACCTTAATCGTTCGGTTAAAGAGGGAATGGCCTTGGGCGGCCGGTCGGAAGAAAGAATAATTTGTTTGTTCTTTTCATAGAGGGCGTTGAAGGTATGAAAAAATTCTTCCTGGGTTTTTTCTTTTCCGGCTAAGAATTGCACATCATCAATAATCAAGACGTCAATTTCTCGATATTTTAATTTAAAACTTTCCATTTCATGGTTTCTAATTGACGTTACCACCCCCTGTGTGAACTTTTCCGAAGGAACGTATCGGACTGTTTTTTTTGAAAAATTTTTAACAACCTCGTTTCCAATCGCTTCCAAAAGATGTGTCTTTCCCAAGCCAACCACCCCATAGATAAAGAAGGGATTATAAACAAACCCGGGATTCTTTACCACGGCTTGGGCCGCGGCATTGGCTAATTCATTAAAAGAGCCAACAACAAAATTTTCAAAAGTGTATCTCGGGTTAAGATTTGTTTCGCTGTCCGTTTTAAATTCCTGAAATTCAAGCTGAGCATCTTCAGACAATGACGGCTGGCCCCTTCTTGTTCTACAAAATCCCGAAGGATTTTGTAGACTTGATATTTTTAAATTTTGTTTTTCAATAAAATATTTAACCTCCCTAAGGTTGCCATCTAAACTATGAATAATTTTAAAAATAAGTTTGCCGTATTTCTGCTCCAGCCATTCTTTGGCAAAAGAATTTGGGGTGGAAATTATTGCTTGATTATTTTCTTGGGAAGTGATTTTGGTGCCCCTAAACCAGGTGGCAAAGTTGGCCGGAGAAATGTTTAATTGGGTTTGGGCTAAAACCGATTCCCAGAGTTCTTCATTAGTCATAAATCAACGAAAAACGAATCAGTTTCGAATAAACGAATTTACGAATTTTTTAAATATTCGTTTATTCGTAAATTTCGTTAAAAATCAATCTTTATTGATTTTTAGACTCGTAACAAATTCGTTATTCGCTGATTTTATTATACCATTAGTCAAGGAGATGTAAAATCAGGAAAAAACCAATAATTTTGTTAATAACTTGTGGATAAACTGGGGAATTGACAATTTAAAATTAACCTAATTGACCTAATTTCTAATTGACCTAATCAATGTTCAATGCCAAAACTTCATAAGTTTAAAGTTCAAAATGCAAAGTTCAAAATTACAGTTAAAAGTT
>JAHIOY010000040.1 GCA_018894495.1 Patescibacteria group bacterium | reverse complement strand
CCGCCAACTTGCAAAGGCGGGTTAGTTCCCTGCGGCAGGAGTTGCGATGTCACAAGCACTACTGACATTGATGAATCCAAACCCTGCCAACTCTGCCATTTGTTTGTAATGATTGACCGCCTAATTGACTTTTTACTGATAAATATCCTTTTTCCCATTGCGGTTTTAATGCTCGTAATTGCTGGAATTCTTTATGTTGGTGCGGTCTTTGAAATTCTGCCTGGCGGATTTAAAACAATAAGTCAGGCAAAAGGAATAATTCTTTCAGTTATTCTCGGCTTAATCGTAATTTTCGCTGCTTTCATCTTGATTGGTTTATTCTTTAGACAGATTGATATGGCTGATTGGACAACCAATATCTACAAGAACTGGTGGAGCCAGGGATTTTTCCAAATCAATTGTCAGATAAAATAATGAAAAATCAGGAACTTGCCCCGCCTTCGCCAAGGCTTCCACCTTCGCTAAAGCTACGGCGGACAAGTCGGCGGGCAAGTAAAATATTTTATGAAAAATAAAGAGATAGCCAAGATATTCTATGAGCTCGCGGATTATTTGGAAATGGAGGGAGTGGCTTTTAAACCTTATGCTTATCAAAAGGCGGCAACAACTTTGGAAACATTAGAAGAAGATTTGGAGGAAATTTACAAAAGAGGCGGGAGAGAGGCATTATTGAAAATTCCGGGAATAGGGGAGAGTATGGCCGATAAAATTGAGGAATATCTGAAAACCGGAAAAATAAAATATTACGAAGAGTTTAAAAAAAGAGTTCCGATAAATCTGGAGGAAATAATTGCCGTGGAGGGAATGGGGCCAAAAAGAGCAAAAATTTTTTATGAAAAATTAGGAATTCGGAATCTAAATGACTTGGAAAAAGCGGCTAAAGCCCATAAAATCGCTCCTCTTTTTGGTTTCAGCGAGAAAACAGAAAAAAATATCTTGGAAGGGGTCGCTTTTTTAAAAAGAAGCAAAGGGAGATTTTTATTGGGAGAAATTTTACCGAAAGTGAAAGAGGTCTCAGAGAAATTGAAATGTCTAAAAGGAGTGGAAAGGGTGGACGCCGTTGGCTCAATCAGGCGGCTCAAAGAAACTATTGGCGATATTGATTTTTTAGTTATTTCCGGAAAGCCAAAAATCGTGATGGATTTTTTTGTTTCTTTGCCGGGAGTTATTAAAATTTGGGGAAAGGGAACAACGAAGTCATCGGTGCGGCTTAAAGAAGGTTTTGATATGGACATCAGGGTTCTGTCAAAAAGGTCTTATGGCTCGGCTTTGCAGTATTTTACCGGCTCAAAAGAACATAACATTGTTTTAAGAAGAATTGCCATCAATAAAGGATTAAAACTTTCAGAATACGGACTATTTAAGGGTTCAAAGATGCTCGCCGGAGAAAATGAAAAAGAAATTTATGAAAAATTGGGGCTGGATTGGATACCGCCGGAATTGAGGGAAAATCAGGGAGAAATTGAAGCTGCCCTTCGCTCTGCTCAGGGTAAACTTCCCGGATTACCAAAATTGATTGACGAGCAAGATATTAAAGGCGATTTACATATTCACTCTGATTGGGACGGCGGCGACAATTCAATTGAGGAATTAGCAAAGGCGGCCCAAAATATGGGTTATGAATATCTCGGAATTTCCGACCATACGAAGTTTTTAAGAATTGAACACGGATTGGATGAAAAGCAATTAGTTGAACAGAGAAAAGAGATTGATCGTATAAATGTCAAATGTCAAATGCCATTGTCTATAAAACAAAAGTTTTCTAGAAACTTGAATGTCAAATGTCGTATTCTCCAGGGTTGCGAGGCGAATATTTTAAATGACGGGTCCATTGATATAGAAGATGAAGTCCTGGCGAAACTGGATTATGTTATTGTCGGGGTTCATTCAAATTTTAAAATGCCAAAAGACAAGATGACGGAAAGAATAATTAAGGCGATGAAAAATCCAAACGTTGATATTATTTCTCATCCGACGGGCCGGCTGATTAAAAAGAGAGACGAATATCAAATGGATCGCGACAAAATTTTGAGGGTGGCAAAAGAAACCGGCACCATTTTGGAAATCAATTCTTACCCCGAACGGCTGGACTTAAACGACCAAAATATCCGACGGGCAAAAGAAATGGGAGTAAAAATGGTAATTAACACCGATGCCCACCACAAAGACCAAATGAGGTTTATTGAATT
>JAHIOY010000002.1 GCA_018894495.1 Patescibacteria group bacterium | reverse complement strand
TTGAAAAAAATAAAGAAAAATTTAAAGAATATCTTTTAGAAAAAGAGAGCGAAAACAAAAAAAGAGAGTATGCTAAAGATAAAAAAATAGCTGAAAAACTTATTGAGGGAATTGAAAAAAAAGAATATTTTAAGGATTCTTCTTTTGTTGAACATTTTGAAAATACTCGCGAAGTCGTTAGAATAATATTTTCTATATCTTTATAAATAATTCAACCTCACTAAAAATCTTTAACACCCGTCATCAAAAATCAATAGTTTTTTTTGATCAGTCATCATAAAATTAGATAAAAAATTACTCATAAAAATTTAAACAAACAAAAAATCGCCAAAGTAAAAAACGTTCGACCCTTTTTTGAATTAAATAAATCATAGTTTAATTCCTTTCTATCTTTATTTTATTATACCCATTCTACCCTGTCAAGACCCTACAAGAATGAAGAGTATAATAATATTTTAAAATTGAAGAGTGTTGAATTAGTGATTTTGAGGGCTTGGAGGATAAAATCCTCGGTCGGTCAAGCGCCATAGATGGTTATTTTGATGAATTCGTAGGCATAAAACTATGATAATTGGCGTTCCAAAAGAAATTAAAAATAACGAAAATAGGGTAGCCATTACCCCGGCTGGCGTGAGGGCTTTTTTACAAGCCGGGCACAAGGTCTTGGTTCAGAAATCAGCCGGTTTGGGCAGCGGAATTAGAGATGAAGAATATAGCGACTCTGGCGCTGTTATTGTTGAGAAAGCGGAGGAGGTATTTAAAAAGGCGGATATGATTATAAAGGTTAAAGAACCCCTTTCTTCTGAATATGATTTCTTAAAACAGGGGCAGATTCTTTTTACCTATTTTCATTTTGCTTCTTCGTTAGAGCTTACTAAAGAAATGATGGACAGAAAGGTGGTTTCCATTGCTTATGAAACCGTAGAGACAGGAGACGGGTATCTACCCTTACTTGCTCCGATGAGTCAGATAGCAGGGAAGATGGCGGCTTATATGGCTGCTTATTACCTCGCCTTGCCTTATGGAGGAAGGGGAGTATTAATGAGTGGAGTCCCGGGTGTTAAACCAGCCAGGGTTGTGGTGCTCGGAGGAGGAATGGTTGGCAGCAATGCGGCTGAGGTAGCGGCCGGGATGGGAGCAAATGTAATTCTGTTTGATGTTAACATCAGGCGGCTAAATTATTTAGCCGATGTCCTGCCCAAAAATATTACCCTATTAATGTCCAACCAGCAGAGTATAGAAGAGGAAATCCAAAAAGCTGACGCCGTAATCGGGGCGGTATTGATACCAGGAACAAAAGTGCCTAAGCTAGTGACAGAAGAGATGGTGAAGAAGATGAAGCCCAATTCCGTTATAGTAGATGTGGCAATAGACCAGGGGGGATGTATTGCCACAAGTCATGCTACCACTCATAGCCAACCGGTTTACAAGGTTCACAATATCCTTCACTATTGCGTTGCCAATATGCCTGGAGCCTATGCTCGGACCTCTACATTTGCTTTGACTAACGCTACGCTTCCTTATGCTTTAGAGATTGCCAATAAGGGGTATAAAAGAGCGCTCAAGGAGGACAAGTCCTTGGCTAAGGGGCTGAATATTGTTGACGGTAAGATTACCTGCAAGCCAGTAGCAGAGGCTTTTGGATTAGAGTATCATCCATTAGATGAGGCAATTTGATTTTTGAACCGGCGGCAGAGGTAAAAATTAAAATTAAGGAAGTCCTAGAAAAAGCAGGAAAAATGCCTGCTTTTTCTATTGTTGAGTTTTTGGAAATGCAGTTGGACGTGCGACGCCCGAAATGATAGAGACGTTCACTTATATTTAATTTTTAGAATTAGAATTGTGGAACTAAACAATAAGGTTATTGTGTTTGCAATTATTATGGGTAAGTTTTTAATCAGAATTCCATAGACCAACCATAAAAATATTCCCATTGTAAGTATTAAATACATCGCTAAGGACAAATCCTTTGTATGTTTGGTTTTTATGATTTTAATTGCTTGAGGTGCAAAGGAAATAGTTGTGCATGTTGCTGCAACTAACCCTATTATTGTTATTGTAGATACATCCATATTTTTATTGTATAGGAATTTCAATCTTTGATTGAAATTCCTATAAAGCGTCTGAATTTTTGACAAAGTCAAAAATTCAGACAAATAGCGCAAAATTTCCGAAGGAAATTTTGCCTATGTGCATTAATGATTAATCTCTTTATAAATTTATTTTTTCTTTCATATACAACACAGGGTTCTAATTTTTACTGCTTTTTAAACGCTTCAAGCCATGTCTGCAGCATTTATTTTTTTCTAATTCGCCGGGATTCGGCTTGCTTTACTCTTTTTTCGTCTAGACCAAAATGATGGGCTATTTCGTGCCAGATAGTATCTTTAACAATTTCTTTTAATTCTTCTTTGGAGCGGGCAAGTCTTTCAATTGGTTCCTGAAAAATAGTGATTTTATCTGGCAACTGCATGCCAAATCCTCTGTCCCAGGTTGTTTTGGGAATACCTTCGTAAAGCCCGATTAGAAATTTTTGGTAAGGTCTTTTTTCAATAACAATCGCTACATTATCTATTTTTTTCCGGATATGTTCTGGCAGGGTTAAAAAAGATTCCTCTACTAATTTTTCAAATTCTGAGCGGGTCATTTCTTTTTGCTTTTGAGATTCATAAAAATTTGCATCTATTTTCAAGATACTCTGATTTTTTGGAAAATTCAAGTTAAACAAAAATTGCCCAGTCCCGGAAAAATTTTCTTAAAACTTAACGAGGACAGCCAACGATTTGGAGAAATCTTTGATTTCCCCTTTATCCGCTGTTAGGCGTCCCGAGCGTAAGCGAGGGACTGCAAGACGTGGCGACGAGCCGAAGGCGAGTAGAGTTCCGAGCGCGCCGACTTTTTATTTTGCGTGGATATCAATAACTTGTGTTGTTTGCACAATGCTTTCTATAACTTCTGATTTGTCTGTAAATACACTTACTCTTCCGTCTGGATGGTTTTTGACTACGATTTCTACTCTTTTCTCTATCGGATTAGAGAACACAGCCCCGCTTGCAAACCCTGTTTTTTTATAGCCTTCAAATTCCAGTTTTGGTTGTTCTTTTAAGATTAGTTCTACGATCATAGTAATTAAGAGTTAATATTTATAAAGTTTTCGACCTTTATTTTGCTGATTTCTTGTTCCAGTTTTTTTATATCGTCCATATTTTGCAATTAGTGATAAATTTATTTTCGCACAACGTTTAAGTATATGAGAAGTTTCGCCAACTTCCTTTTTTATTTCTAATAAAAGGAGGCGAAATTTGGGTAAGGTATTTAATTTTATCTCTTTATTGATTTTATACCCTTTCTAATATGCGAAAAAGAGATTACAGCAAATGCCAAAATGGCAATAATTAATTCAACTATTGCCTGTGTCCAGTGAGCCCTAATAAGACTTATAATGAACATGAAAAATAGAATAAGTCCGAAGTAAAAGAAAAATTTTGCCATACCTTTCATTCTTTTTTCGCCAGCATGCGTTATGGAAGCAATTTTTTTTAATTCTTCAATTGGAGCATTGTTAATATCACTCTCCAAATATTTTTGAGTCCCCGTGTTTTGTATTATATCAATAAGCTCATCTCGACTCATTTCATCTAACGATTTTGAATTAAATAGCTTCATATGTTTATAAAATTAAATACCGAACCTCATATGCTTTGTTATGTGATGTAATTTAAAAATCCTGTTTATTTATGGGAACTTCGTATTTCCTGCCGTGCTATTTCTTCTGCTTCTTTTTCACTTTTTCCGTCGCCCATGTATTCTTTTTTGACGGCATTTTCTTTGATTTTTATTAAATCATTTTCCATATTATTCTTTTACGATAAACAAAACATCAGAAACTGATGTGTACCTTTCGTCC
>JAHIOY010000039.1 GCA_018894495.1 Patescibacteria group bacterium | reverse complement strand
TTCATAATTTTAATAGATTAAATTTAACAATTATTCGACCTAATTTAATCTACCAAAATTACGAAAAAATTACCAATTTCAGTCTCCGATTTCATTTGTCCATCAACCACTATTAGCAAAAAATTTGAAAAATATCAACAAGATGCTAAAATGTAATTATGGAATTACTGAAAGCTTACGAACCAAAAAAGGTTGAGGACAGAATTTACAAACTTTGGGAAAAGCCAGGTTTTTTTAATCCTGATAAATTACCCAAGAGGCATAAAAAGCCGTACTGCATTGTCCTGCCTCCGCCCAATATTACGGGCGAGCTCCATATGGGTCACGGCTTAAATGCAGTGATTCAGGATATTCTAATCCGCTGGAAGCGGCTCCAGGGATATAAAACCCTTTGGCTGCCCGGGACCGACCATGCCGGAATCGCCACCCAAAATGTGGTTGAAAAGAAATTAAAAAAAGAGGGGAAGACGCGGTTTGATTTAGGCCGAGAGAAGTTTATTGAAATGATTTGGCAATGGGTTGAAAAATACGGAGACATTATTTTAAACCAATTTAAAAAAATGGGGGCGAGCTGCGACTGGTCAAGAATTAGATTCACCCTGGACAAAGAATATGTCAAAGCCGTGGAAGCCGCCTTTTTGCATTATTACAAAAAGGGCTGGATTTACCGAGGAGAGAGAACGGTTAATTGGTGCCCCCGCTGCTCAACGGGTCTTTCCGACCTTGAACTGGAATACAAAGAAGAATTAGGAAATCTTTATTACATAAAATACGGACCCCTAATCATTGCTACGGTTCGGCCAGAAACAAAATTGGGAGATACAGCGGTAGCGGTAAATCCCAAAGACCCGAGATATAAAAAATATATCGGAAAAACCATTGATATTGAGACGGTTTTAGGTCAGGCCAAAATAAAAGTAATCGGAGAAGAATCGGTTGATATGAATTTTGGAACTGGCGCGATGAAAGTAACCCCGGCTCACGATATTCACGATTTTGAAATAGGAGAAAAGCAGGGTTTGGAAAGGAAACAAGTAATCGGTCCTGATGGCAGAATGACAAAACTGGCTGGAAAATACGCGGGCCTGACCGTAAAGGAGGCAAGGGAGCAGATTATCGCGGATATGAAAAAAATTGGAATTTTGGAAAAAATAGAACCATACAAACACAATGTTGCTCATTGCTACCGATGCAACAAGGTGATTGAGCCCTTGCTTTCCCAGCAGTGGTTTTTAAAAATGGAAAAACTGGCTGAAATGACAATTGGGGCGGTCAAATCTGGTAAAGTAAAATTTCATCCAAAAAGATTTGAAAAGATTTTTTTTGATTGGCTCAAAGATATTAAGGACTGGTGCATTTCCCGGCAAATTTGGTGGGGCCATAAAATTCCGCTCCGAGGCGAAACCGATGTGCTTGATACCTGGTTTTCTTCGGCTCTCTGGCCCTTTGCTGCTTTGGGTTGGCCCAAAAAAGTTAAAAGTCCAAAGTTAAAAGTTAAAAGTGATTTAGATAGATTTTATCCGACAGATGTTCTTTCTACCGACCGGGGAATAATAAATCTTTGGGTGTCAAGGATGATTTTTTCTGGAATAGAGTTTATGAAAAAAATTCCTTTTAGAGATGTTTACATCCATGCCACTGTCCTGACCCGGGAAGGGAAAAGAATGTCAAAGTCCCTCGGTACGGGAATAGACCCAATTTTGCTGATTGAAAAATACGGGGCTGACGCCAGCCGCTTCGGCATTGCTTATCAGATTACAGAGGGACAGGATATCCGCTTCGTAGAAGACAATATCATAATGGCTCGCAAGTTTTGCAACAAAATTTGGAATGCTAGTAGGTTTGTCTTGCTTCAATTTCCAATTTCTAATTTTCAATTTCTAAACAAATCCCAAATTCTAAAATTAAAAAATTTAACTCCGTCCGATAAGAAAATTTTAAATGTTCTAGATGAAACAATAAAGTCGGTTAATCAGGACCTGGAGAATTTTCAGTTTGGGAAAGCGGCTCATACTTTATATGATTTTTTCTGGCGCGATTTTTGCGACGTTTATATTGAAGAATCAAAAAAACAGAACAATCTTAAGACCAAAAAAATATTATTATACGTATTACTGACTTCCCTGAAGCTTTTGCATCCTTTTATTCCTTTTGTCACCGAAGAAATTTATCAAAATCTACCCCTGAAAAATAAAAAACAATGCCTAATGATTGAAAAATGGCCATAAATCAGCGAATAACGAATTTATTACGAATTTACGAATTCGTTATTTGTTGATATTTTATGAATTATCCTCTTTATATTATTTTCGGAGTAGCTCCCAGTCTCGTTTGGCTTTTATTTTATTTGAGAAAAGATGTTCATCCTGAACCCAAAATAATTATTTTAAGGGTCTTTTTTTGGGGAATGCTGGCTGCCTTGCCGGTCATTTTGCTGGAAACGGGGGTCAGGGATTTTTTAGACGGATTTTCCTCTTCCCTGCCCCTGAAAATTGTCTATTGGTTTTTAGGAGTGGCATTGGTTGAGGAGTTTCTGAAATATTTGGTTGTCAGAGATAAAGTCCTTAATGACCCGGAATTTGATGAACCGGTTGACGCTATGCTTTATATGATGATTGCGGCTCTGGGTTTTGCAGCTTTGGAAAATATTTTGGTTTTTTTGTCTCCGGAAGTATTTTTTTTACCGCTTAAAGAAACCCTGATTCTGGTTGTCTTTCGCTTTATTTCCGCCACTTTTTTGCACGCCCTAAGTTCGGGAATAGTCGGCTATTTTTTAGCCCTTTCATTTTTCAAGAATAAAGGGGGCTTAAAATTAATAATAATAGGGCTGGGGATCAGTACCCTCTTGCATGGACTTTACAATTTCTCTATAATGGAAATGGGGGGAAACTTAAGAATTGTAATCCCAATAATTATTTTGGTCGGCTTGGCAATTTTTGTTTCCTTAGGTTTTAAAAGGTTGAAAAAAATAAAAATCAACGAATAACGAATTTATTACGAATTTACGAATTCGTATATTCGTAGATATTCTTTATTTCGGAATTTGAAAAATTCAGAAATAAAAACTTGTTCGTAAATTCGTAGAAATTATGGGGTCATTTTTTGAAAAAATTAAAAAAGGAATGGGGCTTGAATTGACGGCAAAGGAAAAGGAGGAAAAAAAACCCGCCTTCGCTGAAGCTACGGCGGGCAAGGAAGAAGAAAGTGAAGTTAAAAAAGAGAAATTAGTTCAGAGTTTTTCTTTGAAAAACTTGAGCAAGGAGGAAGGAGAGTTGGCAGTTGATGTTTATCAAACTGAGGGAGAACTGATGATTAGGTCGGCTATCGCCGGCGTTAAACCGGAAAAATTAGATATTTTGATTGAGCAGGACGTTATAACCATAGCCGGAATTAGAGAGGAGCCAGAAGAAAAAGAAAAGATTGACTATTTTTCCCGCGAATGCTATTTTGGCCCTTTTTCAAGAAAAATGATTTCGCCGGTTGAAATTGATTCTTCCCGAGCAAAAGCATCAATGAAAGACGGAATTTTAATCATCAGAATACCGAAAATTCAAAGAGAAAAAAGGGTCAAAGTAGAAATAGAGAAAGAGTAACTCAAAACAAAAATTAAAACCCGACATTATAAAACAACGTCGGGTTTTGTATTATCCCTATGTGGCTTTACAACGCCGTTAGAAACTATTTTAGCAAAAACTCTTGAAAAAATCCAATTCGCTCCGCCCCACCTCCGTGCCGCCAAGTGGCGCGGCGGCGGGGCTTTGCGGAAAGC
>JAHIOY010000038.1 GCA_018894495.1 Patescibacteria group bacterium | reverse complement strand
TCCTGATTTGTATTGAGTGGCGCTTCCTACATTAATCGGCGCTGAGACATTGCCGCCCGGAGGAGCGGTGGTGGGTTCTGTCCATGCCGAGATTATGGCTGCGGTTATTAGGGTAGCCAAAGAAATGACCGCTAATCCATAAAACAAATTAGATTTTTTATTTTGAGACATATTTTTTAATTTTCTTATTTTGACCTTTTATTTCGCCCTTAACTTATCTAATTCCTCTAATTGTTTTTGGATTTCTTCTTCGGATAATGGCTTTGTCTTTTTGCGAAGGGATTGTAAGTCCTTGAGTTGGGCTTGGATTTCTTTTTCAGTTAAAGTTGGGGTTTCAGTTCTTAATGCCTCTAATTCCTTTAATTGCTTTTTGATTATTTCTTCTTGGATTGACTTTGTTGGCAAAACAGGAATTTCTTTTTTCGGTTTTGAAATTTGAGAAAGGACTAAAATTAAAAGAAGAGAAAGCAAAGCAACAAAAATAACGATGCCTAAATAGAGGAGAGATTTTTTACTTAATTTTTCAAACTTCATTATTTTCTCCTATTGCTTTGTTTTTATTACTTGGTCAATTATGCCGTACTCTTTTGCCTCTTCGGCTGACAAATAGAAATCGCGGTCAGTATCACTTTCTATTCTTTTTAGGGGTTGTTCAGTGTGCTTGGCCAGAATTTTATTAAGTTTATCCTTTATTTTAATAATTTGTCTTGCCGTAATTTCAATTTCAGCCGCTTCGCCGGTTACTCCGCCCATCACTTGATGGAGCAAAATCTCGGAATTGGGCAGGGCAAATCTTTTTCCTTTGGTTCCAGCGGCCAAAAGCGTTGCTCCCATTGAGGCGCCTAAACCGACGCAAACCGTGGAAACAGGGCATTTTATGTATTGCATTGTATCATAAATTGCCAAACCCGCAGTAACCGAACCGCCCGGGGTATTGATATAAATCTGAATATCTTTTTTCGGGTCTTTTGAAGCCAAAAATAAGAGTTGGGCAATAATTGAATTTGCCACCGTGTCAGTGATGGGGTTTGTCAAGAAAATAATTCTATCTTTTAAAAGCCGAGAGTAAATATCATAAGCCCGCTCCCCGTATTGAGTTTTTTCAATAACCGTTGGAATAAGATTCATATTGTTTATTTCGGGACGAAATAAAAACTTGGATTTATTATACCAAAAAACTAACAATTAGTAAAGCAACTATATTCAGTACTTTTATCATCGGGTTAATAGCGGGCCCCACAGTATCTTTGTACGGGTCGCCAACCGTGTCCCCGGTTATGGCCGCTTGATGGGCAAAAGAACCCTTGCCGCCTAAATTCCCTTCTTCAATATATTTTTTGGCATTGTCCCAGGCCGCTCCGCCAGAAGTCATTGAGAGAGCGAGAAATAACCCGACAACAATTGAGCCGATGAGCAATCCGCCGAGAGCTTCGGGCCCCAAAATAAAGCCAACCAAAATTGGAGTTGCTACCGGCAAAAGTGCCGGCAGGAGCATTTCCTTTAAAGCGGCTTTAGTAACAATATCAACGCATTTCCCATATTCTGGCTTGGCCGTTCCTTCCATTAAGCCCTTGATTTCTCGGAATTGTCTTCTTACTTCTTCCACCACTTTTGAGGCGGTTTTGGAAACAGCGGTCATAGCCAAAGCGGAAAAATAATATGCCATTATTCCTCCAATAAATAGTCCGGTCAGAACTTTGGGGTCTTGCAAAAAGAAGACGACTTTTACCCCCAAACGCGACAATTCCTCAGTATAAGCGGAAAATAAAACTAGAGCCGAGAGACCGGCTGAAACAATGGCATAGCCCTTGGTGGTGGCTTTGGTTGTATTTCCAACCGCGTCTAAGGCATCGGTTATTTTTCTGTTTTCTTCAGGCAGGCCGGACATTTCCGAAATTCCCGAGGCATTATCGGTAATAGGGCCGTAAGAATCCAAAGCAATAATTAAGCCGGTCAGAGAAAGCATTGAAACAACAGCAATGGCTAAGCCGTAGATTCCCGCCAGCCAAAAACTTAACAATATGACAATTAAGAGCAAAAAAACCGGCAGAACTGTTGCCTTGAGCCCGACCGAGAGACCGGCAATAACATTCGGGCCGTGGCCGGACCGAGAAGCCAAAGCAATTTCTCTTACCGGAGAATATTTTTTTGAAGTAAAGTAATCGGTAATCAAAAAGATAAAAAAGGCGAGCAAGAGCCCGGACAAGGCAGGCAGATAAAGCTGAATAAATGACATTTTAAAACTCGGGGCCGCTCGAAAAATAATGGGCAGAAAACCTAATCCGGATAAGATGCCGGCTACACAAAGACCCTTTAAAAGAGCAAAGACAATATTTTCATCCTTTCCTAATTTGACAAAAAAAGTTGAGATAATTGATGCCAGAATTGAAACCGAAGCCAGAATTAAAGGCAGTAAAATTGCCTGGGTTAAATTTGGATAAATTAAGCTGCCTAAAACCATAGCCGCGACAATAGTTACCACGTATGTCTCAAAAAGGTCAGCCGCCATGCCGGCGCAATCGCCAACATTGTCTCCGACCAGGTCGGCAATGACCGCCGGATTTCTCGGGTCGTCTTCAGGTATTCCTTTTTCAATTTTTCCAACCAAATCCGCGCCAACATCAGCGGCTTTAGTGTAAATTCCGCCGCCCAGTCGGGCAAAAACAGAGAGCAAAGAACCGCCAAAGCCGAGAGCGAGCAGGGACACTAGGTCCTTAGTTAAAAGATAAAGCAGAGAAACGCTCAATAATCCGAGCCCGACTACTAAAAATCCGGTTACCGACCCCCCTTTAAAAGACAAATTCAGGGCTGACTTTAATCCGGATTTGGCGGCTTCAGCCACTTTTAAATTTGCCTGAGTGGAAACTAACATTCCAATAAAGCCAGCCAAGGCCGAAAAGATGGCGCCGGTTAAAAAACCAAGGCCAGCGTTAAAACCCAATGTAAGCCAGAGGATGAAAAACAAAAAAATAGCAATGACACCGGCGGTTTTATACTCTCTTTTCAAAAAAGCAATCGCGCCTTCCCGGATAGCCAGGGAGATTTCAACCTGTTTTCCCGAACCCGGCTTAGCTTTTTTGACTTCCTGAATTAAAAAATAGGCAAAGCTCAAAGAAAAAATTGAGACAATAATAGGAAGATAAAACATATTAAGAAATTTCTAATTTCTAATTTCTAATTTCTAATTGGGATTTCGGATTTGGGATTTGTTTGTGATTTGGAATTTGTGATTTGGGATTTTTCACTTTCGGGACTTCTGATATCAATTTTCCAGCCGGTTAATTTTGCCGCTAATCGGACATTTTGGCCATTTTTGCCAATGGCTAAAGATAATTGGGCTTCCGGGACAATTGCCAATGCCTTATTTTTGGGCATAATCTTGATTTCGGCGATTTTGGCCGGAGAGAGAGAATTGGCAATATATTTTTCCGGGTCGTCAGAATACTCAACAATATCAATTTTCTCTCCGCCCAATTCATTTATTACCGCTTGAACTCTGGTTCCTCTTTGGCCAACCACCGCTCCAATCGGGTCCACCCCCGCTTCTTTTGAAGCCACGGCAATTTTAGTTCGGGAGCCGGCTTCTCTGGCAATTGATTTTATCTCAACCTGACCGTTTGAGATTTCCGGGACTTCTAATTCAAAAAGTTTTGAGATTAATTTAGGGTAGGCGCGGGAAAGAAATATCGTCGGCCCCCTTGACGTTTCTTCAACTTTTAAAACAAAGACCTTCAATCGCTGACCCGGGCGATAAAATTCTCCCGGCGTCTGCTCTTCTTTTGACAATAAACCCAAGGTCTTTCCGATATTAAAATAAATATTTTTACTTTCTATTCGCTGGACAATTCCCGAAATTATTTCTCCTTCTTTTGATTTATACTCGCTTAAGACCGCCATTTTTTCCGCTTCTCTGATTTTTTGGATGACAACCTGCTTTGCCGTCTGGGCCGCGATTCGGCCGTAGTCCTGTTTTATTTCCAGAGGAATTTCCAATTCATCGCCAACTTTTATTTCCGTCTCAATTTTTTTTGCATCTTTAAGCAAGATGTGTTTTTCGGGATTAAATCTGATTTTTTCCTCTTCCTCGCCAGCCGTAGCTTTCTTGCCCGCCGAAGATTTATCGTAGGAGGGAGCGGAGGCGGGTTTCATAATTTCATCTTTTTTAAACTTCTCTAATTCTTCTTCAGTATAGAGCATTGACTTGTCAACAACCATTTTTACCTGCCAGAAATTAGCTTTTCCCGATTTTGAGTCAATCTTACTCTTAATGAGCTGCCCTCTTTTTCCGTAATCCTTTTTATAAGCGGCGGCAATGGCCGCCTCAATTGATTCTAAAACCTTATCTTTTGAAATTCCTTTTTCTTCGGCAATTTGAGCCAGAGCCGAAGTAAAATTTTTTAGGTCCATATTTTTTAAAATTTAAAATGTAAATATCAAAATGAAAAATGACAATGTAAAATGATAAAATTAGAAAAATCTAAAATCATTTTGACATTTGGCATTTTATTAGAAATTAGAAATTTGATATTAGTCATTATTTTACTCTATTATTTTTTCTCCTCTAGTTTTGTTTTTAAAATGATTTTCTTCTTTTCCCTTAAAACCTTCATTTCAACTTCGTCGTCTATTTTATGCTTAGCCAAAATATCAGTCAAGGGATTTTGCTCAGTTACTTTTTCTCCGTTAACCTC
>JAHIOY010000037.1 GCA_018894495.1 Patescibacteria group bacterium | reverse complement strand
GCAATAAAAGAAAATAAAAATGTTTTTGTTAAGGGCGAAGAAGACCTCTTGGCAATACCCGCTGTTTTGCTGGCGGGAAAAAACACGGCAGTCGTTTACGGCTTGCCGAATAAAGGAATCTGTTTGGTTAAGATTTCTCCCAAAACCAAAAAAAATTTCAAAGAACTCCTCAAAAAATTTATCGTGCGAAGCTAATCTTAACACAATTACAATTTATTGTTTTAAGCTACGGTTCTTCTTGTTTGTTTTTCAACAAACGATTTAAAGGCATCTTCGCCCAAAACGCCTTCAATTATTTTTCTCATTCTTAAAGGATTGGCGGTGAAAGTAGCCATGGCAAATTCGTCAAAGATTTCTTGACGATTTTTAAACTCAAATCCAAGTTCAGATTTAAGATTCGCTCGAACTTTAGGTTCTTTTGCCTTCTTATAAATCTCGTTGAACAACTCAATAATCTCTATCCTTTCCGTAATCCTTGTAATTAATTTAGAACGATGAATTTCGGTCCATAAATGAGAAATCTTAAATTCATCATTCCAGGGGATTTTTTCCCCACTTGTTAATTTCTTTTCTGGTATTTCTTCTTCTAATTCCTTTACGATTTTTTCAACTATTTGTGGATTGCCATAAAAGCTGGTGAAATAAATTCTTTTTTTTTCTTTATCATCAAACGAAGCCCAAGGCACCTTCTTGGCTAATTTTTTTATCCAAAATATTATTTTTTCATTAACTTTTGCCTCTTCCCCATAAAAAGGGTCTTTTAAAATTTGTTCTTGATAAACTCGGTTAGTTAACTCTTCTATCACTGCTTCGTTAATTCGGGTAAAATGAACTATTTTTCTTTTTTTATCGTAAACGCTAATTCCCGAATATAAACATTCTGATTCTCCCGCACTCGTTTTGTAAGCCGTGGGCTCAGCCGAATGTAAACGTTCGTGAACAAAAGCAATACTAGTTTCAATATTAGAATTGGTTCTATCAATAGCGATATATTGTCCGAAAGGATCAAAAATTCCACCCTCCGCTTTACCGGTATAATCCTTTACGCCATCCGGCCTGAGGAGGCAACTCTTTCCATTGGAAAAGGTTTTTCTCGCCTGCCCTTATATTTTTCAATAATTTTTCTGGTAGCAGTTTCTAAATCTTTAATTTTAGGAAGATAGCAGTCTCTTTCATCTTCAGGAATTTCAAGGGGAGCTATTTCTTTACGAAACTCAAGATAATCTTTTTCCAGACGCTCTTTTATTTCCTTTTTCTCTTCTGGCGTTCTGGTAATAATTTTCGGAAACCGCGACTCAAATTTTTCCATAATGTTTTCTTTAACTTTTTCTATAACGATTCTTTAACTTTTAAATGAGGGCGTAAGGGACAGTTATGATACAATCACAAACCACGAGGGACAGGAGAGGGACAGTCCCCCTCCTGTCCCTCAAAAAACAGGTCTCGAGTTTTAAGAAAATATCCTGAAATAAGAAATTGTCGGGCTAATTTTCGATATTCTTGCCTAGATTTCTTAATATCATCTGAAATGAGCGATAAAATAAATTTGGTCTGAGTAATACTATCATCTCTTAATCCAAGATAAACTGGGTAACTACTCCATGGATCCCGTTCAGCTTCTTCTAAAAGTTTATCTAATTCTTTTTTTGAAATATGAGATTTTTTTACATGTTCAAGTTTTTCTAAAATTTTATTCAAATTAACATAAAAAGAGGTAGGCAAAAAAGCATCCCCATCAAGCGGGTTTGCTTTAAACCTATCCTGAAATAAATGACCTACTCGAGAATATTTTCGATTAATGTGGAGACCAACGCTGGAATGGAGACTGCCAATAAATTTACTGGGTGTTATTTCTGAAGTTTGTTCTATTATATAGTGAAGATGATTAGAGATAAGATTATAGCCGTGAATAGTTACAGGATATTTTTTAATAAAGTCCTTAACTTTATAAAGATAAAATACAAAATCATTTTTCTCACGGAAAATATTTTCTTTAGCTACTCCTCTATTAAATATATGCCAGAAACCTCCTTTGTAAAATTCTCTTGGTTTTCTCATAGTTGTTGTTGAGGGACAGGAGTTGTTGTTGAGGGACAGGAGAGGGACAGGAGAGGGACAGGAGAGGGACAGTCCCTCATTTCCCTCTTAAAATGTGAACCGTGACGCTGCCGCCTGTTCCGCCAATGTTATGACAAAGGCCAATTTTGGGCAGGGGCTTTACTTGCCGTTCTCCGCATTTCCCTCTGAGCTGGTTAGTAATTTCATAAACCTGGGCCAGGCCGGTAACCGAAATCGGGTGGCCCTTGGCTTTTAAACCGCCCGAGGTGTTCACCGGCAATTGACCGTCTAAATTTAATTTGCCCGACCTGATTAATTCTGCTCCTTTGCCAATTTCGGCAAAACCCAAATCCTCATAAGAAAATAATTCAATTGAAGTAAAGGCGTCATGAACTTCGGCAACATTAATATCCTGCGGCTTAACTCTGGCTTCTTGATACGCCTTTTCAGCCGCCAGCCGCGTCGCTTTAAAATGGGTGATGTCATCTCTGCCAAAGGTTAAAAGCTCGTCAGTGGCAAAGCCGGAACCCGCAACTTCAATATCCCGCCCTTGGCGAGGCTCGCCTCTGGCGGCGGTTTTTTCTTGAGAAATAATCACTGCCGCTCCCCCGTTTACAGATAAAGAGCAATCAAAAACACGGAAAGGAGAAGCGACAACCGGCGAATTTTTTATTTGTTCTAAAGAAACAGGTCTTTTATAATAGTATGCCTTGGGATTTAAGGCCGCATTTTGATGATTTTTATAAGCAATCAAAGCCAAATCATCCATTGTCGCGCCATATTTTTGCGCATATTGCTGCCAGACCAAGGCGTTCTGAACCGGAAAAAGCATTCCCTCTGTCTGCTCTAACACTCTTTCTGCGGCCGACAATATAAGGTGGGTAATCGCTTCGCTTTTATTATCAACTAATTTTTCGCCGCTCAAAACCAAAATATGTTTAAAGCCCTTTAAGTGATTGGCGGTCCAAAAAGCCACTCCGCCACCTGAGCAGACCGAAGGTGTCTCAATAATCGGAACGTTTGTTTTAAATAAATCGGAAATCAAAGAGGTCTTATGGGTCTGGTGCTCGCTTACTCCGTCGGAACTGGACATAGTAGTTAAAACAATGGCCTCAATGTCAGAAATTTTCATTTTGGCGTCTTCCAACGCCTCCGTTGCCGCCTCAAAAGCAAAACTCCACCATGGCTTCTGGGTATAATCAAATTTTGTCATTCCCACTCCTTTTATAAACATATTGGCTTTTGTTTTCCCCTCCACTTCTCGTATTCTTCAAGGGTCAATTTTTCTCCTTTTTTTAATTGTTTCCCAAGGTCGCTTTTGAAACCATCATTTACGGCTATGGCTCTCAAGCAGATAGAGCCGGCGCCGCTTCCGTAGCCCGACATTCCGATTTTCTGACCTTTTTTGCTCTTTTCTAAAATAGAAAGCAAAGAGATAAAAATTGAACAGGTGTAAGAATTGCCAATGTAAGGATTGTATTTTAAGCCGGGTTTTACTTTTCTTTCAAAAAAATTTTGAAATTCAGGCAATTTCCTAACTTGGTCTAAGTCCTTTTTGTAGTCCTTAAAAAGCTCGGGATTTTTAATACACTCAGTCAAGGTTAGATGGGGTTGTTCTTTTCGTCTCTCATGACGCCAAAAAACAGCCGCCACCCATTCAACCATTTTGGGAAAGGGAGTGTGCATAATGAAAAAGTTCAGCCCTTCCAGAAGCGATTTTCTTTCTTTTTTAAGTCCTTTTAAAAGTTCTGGATTTTTGCTTTCCCAGTCCTCCAAAGCCGCCTTTTGGCAACCCAAATAAGCTGACTTTGTCAGTTCTCCATTAACCTCAGGGAAGGGAAAAGATGGACCCGGCACCTTAAAATCGTCTATATCAGCCGCAAATTGGCCAAAATTTTGATAATCCAAGAGCAAAATCTTTGGGTTCATTTCTACTCTCATTGCTACTGCGGCGCAGCCCTGGGTCATTTCTGCCCCGGCGTCTGTTTCCCGATAAATAGAACGGTCAACCGCCAATGCAACAGCCGGCTTTCCCTGGTTGGCTACGCTGTACTCGCAAGCAGAAATCAAGGCCTCTACTCCGCTCAGACAGGCAAATTTATATTGAAAAGGAATTGCCTTTAATCCCAGTTTCTGATTGATAATTCTGACGCTAAAGGGCTTGGAAAGGTCAGGGTCTGACTCGGTGCCGACATAAAATCTCTCAACGTTTTGGTAATCAATTTTTTGAATTGCCTCAACAGCCAAATCCTCAATTGGTTTTTCATAAGGAATCCTGGCTTGAAAAACGCCGAGGCCCTTTGTTACATAGTCAGGCGGCATTTTTCTATTTTTAGCCAATTCTTCCAAAGACACAAAATGTCTCGGAATTACCACCCCTATTTGAGATATGCCAACTTTGGGAATATTGTTTTTTTTCATAAAATAAATTTTACCCCGTTAGAAATTTAAAATCAAGTCAAATAAAAACTCTTTCTTAAAATTTCTAACCGGGTTTAGCAAATTTTTAGAAAAAAGCAATTGACCAGATTGAAAGCCACCTTTGTTTTAGTGGCATCCAAAAATTTAAACATTATTCTATAAGAATAAGAATAATCAACTGAAAAAGCCCAATAACCTTTATATTTCCCATGAAGGAGATGAGTTTCTAAAATATGATTGAAAGGATTCTTCCTAAAAATTTTCTCTTTTTCTTTTGCTTTCTCTTTTATGTGGGTTGGCAATTTTTTATAAACCTTTCGGAATTTCGAAGTAAGATAAATTTCCATAAACCAGTTAGTCAAGCTCGGCTAACGATTTTATTTTAATAAATTTTTTTTCTTTTTTTCTTCTTTAAAAATCTCAATTGCTTCATCAGTATCTTTCTCCTCCCACTCTCTTTGCTCTCGCAATTTTAAAAACTCCTCATATTCGCTTTTGGGTATTAAAACTAAATCGCCCCTTTTTGCAATTTCTTTTGGAATAGTAATAGTAGTCATATTTTTTATATTATCACGAATAAAAACCAAAAGTCAAACGAGAAAATTAAGTTGACAGAGGACGGGCCTCTGTCAGTTTTGCTATTTTACCTTGGAATCGGTTGAGGTTAGACCTCAACATTCCTCATTTTTCCATTTCTACTGAAGCTCAATTTTCAGGGCAATGATTTCCATTTCTCTTTTGATGTTCTTGTCGGAAGTTACGGTTATTACATCGCCCTGTTTGAGTTGGCTAAAAGTTATTTCCTCTTCTGAAAAGGGTGTCGTCGGTTGACCCGTTTGATTTTGTTCGCTCATTGCTTGAATTTCTTCCGGGGTTTTTACCTTAATTTTTACAATTTTCGTTGAGGGGGTTATTTTTACAGTCCTTATCGTTGGCTTTGAATCGGCCGAAAGCGGATTTGAGGAAACTGGGTCAGCCTCGATAGCAAGTGAATTGCCCGAAGCCGAAATGCTTTGGATTTTTCCGCTTATTGAATATATATCTTTTGGCTGCGGAAATATCGGCGCACTGGCGGAATCAACTATTGCTGTTGCCTTGTCCCATGCGGTCTTGTATCCTGCAGAATAGCCCACATCGTAGCCTTTCTGCTCAATAGCTGCCTTGTCAACACTGTAAGTTCCTGCGAAAAATGCGGCAACGATAAGAGCTGCTGTAATTATTTTTGAAATTCTTGTGTGATCCATAAAATTTATTCTCCTCTTTTATTTTCAATGATATTCTATGGAATAGCTGGTATGTAGATTTGGATTGAGGTACCAATTTGATACGTCCCCGCTGGACACTGTAGGATACCAGCACTTCCTACTTTGCCGGATGAACAAAAGACACTAGTATTGTACCAGGAGCCGTTGCTGCATTGTATTGACAGTAAATTGCACCCGCTGCTTGGTCCCTGCGGTCCTACTGCTCCCGTTGCTCCTGCCGGACCGGTTGCGCCTGTTGCTCCAGTAGCGCCAGTAGGTCCAGTAGCGCCTGTTGCTCCAGTAGCGCCAGTAGGTCCTGTAGCGCCGGTAGGTCCAGTAGCGCCTGTAGGTCCCGTATAATCCACCCAAGCCGCGCCGTTGCACATCATATGCTTGTTTGTTCCGCTGTTAAAATAGAGGGCGCCTTTCTTTGCAACTGCGCACGCAAATGGCTGCGCCGCCATAGGAAGAAGTTTAAGCGGACCCGCTACATCAAGTTTGGCTTCCGGCGCCGGCGTCCCGATGCCGACATTGCCATTAAGAAAAATTGCATCACGATTAACAATTAAGCCAGTGGGTGAAGTGCCAGAGGCATTCAAGGCCAAGGGGCCCTGTTTTGTTTGGGTGTCAGTCCCAACATTAAGTGGAGCTGGCACATTGCCGCCTGGAGGAGAAGCGGTTGGTTCTGTCCATGCGTAGATGATAGCCACCACAAGGAAAGTGGCAATAACGATGGCTGGCAAGCCAGCCAAGAAAATAGATTTCTTATTTTTAGACATAGTTTTTAAAATTTTTAATTTTTAATTTCTAATTTTTAAATAATTTTTAATGATTTAATTTTTAAACTGTCTTTAATTAGAGGAACGTTGAGGTTAGAGGAACGTTGAGGTTAGACCTCAACCAATTCCAATTTATTTATTGTGTCGACCTTAATTTATCTAATTCCTCTAATTGCTTTTGGATCTCTTCTTCGGAAAGGGGTTTGGTTTTTTTCTGAAGGGTATTTAATTCTTTGAGTTGGGCTTGAATTTCTTTTTCAGTTAAGGTGGCGTTTTCATTTCTTAATACCTCTAATTCCTCAAGTTGTTTTTGGATTATTTGTTTCTGGCTTGGTTTGGCTGGT
>JAHIOY010000036.1 GCA_018894495.1 Patescibacteria group bacterium | reverse complement strand
CTGGAGCAAAATAAAAAGAATTTCTTTCCCGCCGCTGCCGACAAAAGTATTTTCCTTTTTTAAAGGTTTTTGCCATTTGGCAGAATAAAATTTTGCCAAGGTTTCTCTGAGAGTAAAATCCCCTCCCGAAGGAGAGTAAGAGAAAGACAAAGGATAGAGGTTTAAAATTTTTTCTTTAAGAGGAGGGGGCTCAAACTCGGGCGAAGTCAGGGTAAATACCAGAATTTTTTTTCCTTTTTCTTTTAACTCTTTGACTTTTGAAAAAAAATAATTTAAAGATTTTTTCATATTGCCAGACCACCGTCAATGTTTATTACCGCGCCAGTTATAAAATTTGCCTCTTCTGAAGCCAAAAAAGCGACTAAATTCGCCACTTCTTCCGGTTCGCCGAATCTCCCCAAAGAGGTCAACTGCTTTACAATTGTCCTCATTTGTTCCGGCACGGTCTCGGTTAATTTTGTATTAATAAAGCCGGGGGCAATGGCATTGACCGTCACGCCAAATCTTCCCACTTCTTTTGCCAGGGACTTGGTAAAACCGATAATGCCGGCCTTGGCCGCGGCGTAATTTGTCTGGCCAAAATTCCCTCTCTGGCCAACAACCGAAGAGATATTGATAATTTTCCCCTGCCCGGCAATAAGCAAAGGCAAAGCCGCTTTTGAGCAATTAAAGACGCCGGTTAAGTCAATGTCAATCACCCTTTGCCATTCTTCTTTGGTCATTTTTGCCAGAGTCCTGTCCTGGCAGATGCCGGCGTTATTAACCAAAACATCTAGACGGCCAAATTCCTTTTTAATACCCTCAACCATTTTTTCAACCTCGTCTAATTTTGAAACATCAGCCAAAAAATACTTCACAGCTTGCGGAGGTCCGACCTCCGCAAAATTCTTTTCTATTTCTTGTTTTGCTTTTTTTAAATTTTCTTCCTGGGATTGAATATCATTCAAGGCAATTTTTCCTCCCAAAGAAGCAAATTTCAAAGCAATTGCCCTGCCAATACCCTGAGAAGAACCGGTAATTAAAATAACTTTATCTTTGAACATAATATTATCAACGAATAACGAATTCTTTACGAATAAACTTAAATCAACGAATAACGAATTTATACGAATAATCGAATAAACGAATTCGTTTATTCGTAAATTCGCAATGTATTCGTTATTCGATGATTTCGTAAATTCGTAACATATTCGCTATTCGTTGATTTTTCTAATAACTTCCGATAGACAAAAGCGGTTGCCATCATTGTTGTTGGAATAGTCGCAAATAGTCCGATTAATAAAGCAAAAATGCCGATTAAGTTGATGGCGCTTGTTAATGAAAAAAAGAGGAATAAATTCCAGGTAGCGCCTTTTGTAATTTTAGAACTTCTTTTTAGGGCTTCAATTGGACCCAAACCCTTATCAACGATAAAATACTTATAGAAATAAAACTTAATGCCCAAGATAATTCCGGGAATAATAAATAAAATTAAGCCAAGAATAACAATTAAACCATAAAGAATTGAACCAAAAAGCATTTTAAAAAATAAAGGGGACTGAGAAAAAAGCTCAGAAAAGTCGGGCTTTTCCTGGTCATAAAATTTTAAACAAATTTTAATTAAACCCATTTCAATTATTATTCCAAAAACAAAGACGATAAGATTGAGAAGGGTTATGAAGGTTTTTTCTTTTAGAAAGGTTTTCGCAATTTCTGGAAGAAAATTAACTAATCCCATAATTACCAAAATCCCAACAAAAAACCAGAAATTCTCTTTCATTGTCTTCCAGCCAAAACGAATGGCTTCTCTTTTTGAAAACTTTTTTGTTGTCATATTTTTTTAGGTTCGGGTTTAATTATTTTCCAAACCGAAGGTAAAAGAAATCCCGCTAATAATAATTTTAATATGTCCCCAAAAATGAATGGATAAAGCCCAACCGCCAAGACCTTTCCAATCCCTGTAAATCTTGCTAACCATAAAAGTCCGGGAATGTAAATCAAAACATTTCCAATTAGCATTGCTAAAATTGCCGTTTCAATTTTTCTATCAAAACCCCTTTCGCAGAGCCAGCCAACCAAATAAGCAGCGAAGATAAAACCAACGATATAGCCAAAGGTTGGTGAAAAAACATATTGCATTCCTCCTCCTCGAGCAAACCACGGAAGGCCAGCCAAACCCAAGATGAGATAAGCGATTTGAGATAAAGCTCCTCTTTTTGCGCCAAGCAAAGCCCCGCTTAACAAAACAGCTAAAGTCTGCATAGTGATGGGCACCACCCCAATCTCAACTTTTAATTTAGCACAAATAGCAGTGATAATACCGAAACTTAAAATTAAAACAATATCTCTAGTCTTTGCCAAAGATTTAGTACTTGGCAAAGGTAAGACAGTATCAATAAAAACTGGTTGTTTAATTCGTAAATTCGTAATAAATTCGTTATTCGTTGATTTCATATTGCAGTTCCTCAACCTTTCTGCCTAAAATTGGAATTTCTTCAATCTTAACATTTTTCAGTATCTCTGGCAACTTGGTCATTGTAATTTCAGCAAAAACCCGGTCTAAATTCAGAGAATTAAAACTGCCAAAAACCAGGCCCAAATAAGCGACAAATTTGTCTCTTTTTTGGACATTTTGCGCCTCAGCCAAGGTTAAAATTGGCGGCCCGCCCTTGCTTTCGCTTTGACGGGCAAGCAAAAATTTTAATAAATTTTCAATAATTTCTTTTTCAGAAGAAAGATATTTTAAGCCCAGATAATTTTCTTTTTTTAGCTGTCTAAAAAGATTTTCGCTGGCTGACGCCTTGCCAACTTTTAAAATGGGGAGATTGATAAGCAAATCAGCTGAAAAAACTTCCTCTGAAATTTCAAAATTGTCCTTTTTTGCGAAATTGGACTTTGACAAATCCAGAACCTGAACTTTATTTTTCAAACAAATATCTAAAAGTCCTGATTTTTTAGCACAAGCTTCTATTGGAATTTCGTCAAAACTTTGACCAGCAACTTTTATATTCTCAATTTTTGCTCCTCTTTTAATTAAATAGTCAATCGTCGTTCCCAAAAATTCAGGGCTGGTATTTTCAGCAAAATAGGAGTGCTTTGGCGAGACCAAGGTTGGTAAAATCAGTATTTTGGTCTCTGGACTCACTTTTAGACCGCCAATTAACTCAACAAGTTTTTCAATCCCCTCCAAAATGTCGTATTTTACCCGCCAGACAGCCACCGCGTCTTTAGAGTCCGACTTTTCTGTCTTGAATTCCTCGCCGATTTTATATTCCTTAACTGACTTTTGGACCCATTTATTACCGTTTTCATCTTCCAAAAGCAAAACAAAATAAGGCGTTTTTGGATGTAAAATGGTCGGAATATTTACTTTTGAAACTCCGCTCACTTTAATTTTTTCCGACTTCATTCTTTCCAATCCCAAAAAACACTCAGGGCATTTCGCGAGTGGATACTGCCAAACTCTTTTACATTTTGGACATTGATAAAACATATAGTTTATTTTATTTTCTTTATTTTTATATGTCAAATCTAAAAAGTGGTATAATGAATATATGAAAACTTATATTTTGCCGGTTGAATTGAGAAAGCGGCTAAAAAAACCTTTTGGAATTTCTATTTTGGGAAAGAAAAAAGAAGTTCGCGATAAATTCCAGCAACTCCTCGCGAAGAAAAAGTTTAAAAAAATAATTACTGTTGGCGATTATTGTTCTTTAACTTTGCCTTCTGATATTAAAATTTTTGATGGCAAAATTAAAAGAAAAAAAATCAACCCCCAACCAAAATTTGGTGGCGGGACTCTGAGGTGTTCAAATCCGCGAGGCACGATTCAAAAAGGCGTCTGGCAAATAATCAAAAAGGCAATAAAAGAAAATAAAAATGTTTTTGTTAAGGGCGAAGAAGACCTCTTGGCAATACCCGCTGTTTTGCTGGCGGGAAAAAACACGACCGTGGTCTATGGCCTTCCCGACAAAGGAATTTGTTTAATAGAAATTTCTTCCAAAACAAAAAAAATCTTCAAAGAACTTCTAAAAAAATTTATTGTGCTAATCTAATGTTCTTATTGTTTGTTTTTCAACAAACGATTTGAAAGCATCTTTACCTAAACTTCCCTCAATTATTTTTCTTATCTTTAAAGGATTGGCAGTAAAAGTAGCCCGAGCAAACTCATCAAAGATTTCTTGAGAATTTTTAAATTTAAATTTGGCTTCAGGCTCTTTTGACTTTTTAAAAATCTCGTCAAGCAATTCAGCAAGTTCTACCCTTTTTTCAATCCTTGTCGTTCTTAACCTTTGTCTTAGAGGACCATCGATTGCACCGACTAAATTCATGAGTTTGATTGCGTAAGGATAGGCGGCCCCTTCTCCTTCTTCTAATTTCTTTATCAGTTCTACCATCTCTGGAACAGCATAAAATCCAGAGAAATAAATTTTTTCTCTTTTTTTATCCCAACCTTTCCACTTGGCTATTTCTTTTACCCAGGGCAATATTCTTTCATTCGCCTCTATTTCTTTCCGATAAAAAGGATTTTTCTTAATTTCTTTTTGATAAATCTGATTAGTTAATTCATCTATTTTATCGCTTCTCCAATTTCTCTAAACTGAATTTTGACCTCTTTTTTAGCAATTTTATCAAATACGAAAATTCCTGACCATAAAGGTTTTGGCTCTCCTTCAATCATTTTGACGGCTGTGGGTGAGGCCAAATGGAAACGTTCATGAAGATAAGTAAGGGTGGTTTCAACATCGGAATTGGTTCTATCAAGAGCAATATATTGTTCTATAGGGTTACAGAATCCACCCAACGCTCTGCCGGAAGTATATGCTTCTATGCCTCCTTGCCTGAGGAGGTAAACCCTTTCAAGAGGAAAAGGTTTTTCTGGCCTCTTTTTATATTTTTCAAGAATTTTTCGGGCAACAGATTCCATATCTTTAATAATAGGAAGAGCTTCTTCTCTTTCGGTTTTTGAAATCTCATAAGGAGCTATTTCTTTACGAAACTCAAGATAATCTTTTTCCAGACGCTCTTTTATTTCCTTTTTTCCTTCTGGTGTTCTGGCAATAATTTTTGGAAATCGGGCTTCAAATTTTTCCATAATGTTTTCCGTATGAGGGACTGTCCCTCTCCTGTCCCTCTCCTGTCCCTCTCTTGTCCCTCAAGAATCGAAAAACAGGTCTCGAGTTTTAAGAAAATATCCTGAAATAAGAAATTGTCGGGCTAATTT
>JAHIOY010000035.1 GCA_018894495.1 Patescibacteria group bacterium | reverse complement strand
GTCCTTGATTGTTTTTGACTCATCTTTAATCCATGGTTGCTCAAGGAGCGGAATTTCCTTTGGCGAGCTCGCTACAATTTGAAGGCATAGTTCGTGGGCTAATTTTTGGAAGTTTTCGGAGCGAGCCACAAAATCCGATTCGCAGCGAAGTTCAACCATTGAACCAATTCTTTTTCCGGGATGGACGTAGCTTTCTACGAGCCCCTGTCCGACTTCTCTTTTTTCGGCTGAGGCGGCAAATTTTTTCCCCCATTTCTTTAGAATTTCTTTTGCTTTTTTAAAATCGCCCTTTGCCTCAATTAGGGCTTTCTTGCACTCGCTAATTGAAATGCCGGTTTCATCTCTAAGTTGTTTGAGTTGGTTAATAGTAACCATAAAAATAGATAAATCCAAAATTCGAAATTCAAAATCCAAAATAAATCCAAAATTCAAATATTTAAATTCTAAACCCTTATAATGGATGTTTTGAATTTTGAATTTAGTGCTTTGAATTTATTTTGTGCTTTGGATTTTGGATTTTGTGCTTTTATTTTCGATTGTTTCGGATTTAGCTTTTAGAATTGCTTCTTTTACTTTTTCCGCAATGTATTTCAAAGATGAGATAGCGTCGTCATTAGCCGGAATTGGATAATCCGCTAAGGTAGGGTCGCAATTGGTGTCGGAAATTGCAATTACTTTTATCCCCTTGGCTTTCGCCTCCTTGAGCGCCAAATTGTCTTTTTTCATATCAAAAACAAAAATGGCATCCGGAAATTTCTCTAAATTTCTTATTCCCCCGAATTTTAATTTTAACTCTCTTGATTCTTCTTCCATTCCCGCTTTCTCTTTTTTTGTATATTTTTTTAGTATTTCCGGAGTCCCTAATTTTTGCTCCAGTTCCTTCAGATAATCCACCCTCTTTCTTAAAATATTAAAATTAGTAAACGTGCCTCCAAGCCATCTTTCATTAACATAAGGAAGCTGGCAGGAAAGCGCGGTTTCCTTGACCAAGTCCTTGACCTGAATTTTTGTTCCAACGAGAAGCAAAATTTTGTTTTCTGCCGCTAATTGCCGGATAAATTTCAAGGCATCGCTTAATTTTTCTCTGGTTTTTTCAACGTCAATAATATGGACGGTGTTTCTCACGCCCTGCAAATAGGGCATCATTTTGGGATGGATTTTTGAGGTCTTATGACCAAAATGCAAACCCGCTTTTATCATTTCCTCAATGTTTAAATTAAATTCTTCTTTTTCCATATATTAAATTTCTAGAAAACTTTCAGTTTTCTAGACAATGAAGTTATACCACAACCATCTTGATTTTTCAATACCCTTATGATATGATGCCAATATGCTAATTTAATGAAATCTACTAATTGCGTTAAAAATCAATAAAGATTGATTTTTAGACTGCTAATAGAGTTATTCGCAATTTGCATTATTGGCATAAGATTTGTAGATTAGCATCACATGTTGTTTATGAAGAAAAATATTCACCCAAAGTATTATCCCGAAGCCAGAGTCCGATGCTCCTGCGGAAACACTTTTACCGTTGGCTCAACCAAGGAATTGCTTGAAATTGAGATTTGCTCGCAATGCCATCCTTTTTATACGGGCAAAGAAAAGCTCGTTGATACCTTAGGAAGGGTGGAAAAGTTTAGAAAACGGCTGGCTAAAAAGAAAGAGATGAGGAAAAAGAAAAAAGCACATAAATGAAATTTCCTTCGGAAATTTCATTTGCCTTATAGGAATTTCAATCTCTGATTGAAATTCCTATACAGTAATATACTTTTATGGAATCAGTAATTGTTGAAATCAGGGCCGGTACCGGAGGTAAAGAAGCCGGACTCTTTGTCGCTGATTTATTCAGAATGTATTCAAAATACGCCCAAAAACAGGGCTGGGGGCAAAAAATATTGAACTCGCATCCCACCGAACTCGGCGGGTTTAAAGAAATTGTTTTTGAATTGAAGAACAACGATGTTTTTTCGGAAATGAAATATGAAGGAGGGGTGCACAGAGTTCAAAGAATTCCGAGCACTGAAAAATCGGGTCGGATTCATACTTCCACCTCCTCGGTGGCAATTCTGCCTAAACCAAAAGGGACCGAAATAAAAATAGACCTCAGAGACATCAAATTGGATTTTTATAAGTCCTCGGGAGCCGGCGGGCAATATGTTAATAAAAGAATGACCGCGGTCCGTCTCACCCATCTGCCGAGCGGCATAGTTGTTACCTCCCAAACCGAAAGAAATTTGGCTCAAAACCGAGAAAACGCAATGGCAATTTTGGGGGCAAAACTTTTAGAAAAAAAAGAGCTCGCAGAAATGGAAAATCTAAGTAAAGAAAGAAAAGCCCAGATTGGCTGGGCAAAAAGATGCGAGAAAATCAGAACTTACAATTTTCCCCAAGACAGGGTTACCGACCACCGCATCAAAAAAAGCTGGCACGATATTGAAGGAATAATGGACGGAAAATTAGAAGAAATTATTAAAAAACAAAACGAAATATTGAATTAACTATTTTGTCGCTTCTAAAACCGCAATATCTTTCTCAAACCCATCAGCTCTTTTGAGAACATTATTTGCATACCAATAGAAAGCTGAATTTGTAGTTGACCCCGAAAAATAAATCATCGCTGCTTTCCATTCGCCGTCTTTTGTCTTTGATTTTGCGCCGTAGTCTGAAAGATATAGACTTGCGGCCAAAAATGCATCTTTAATATTCCAAGGGTCTGCCGCTTTGCCAATAATCCCCCCTAAACGATCTTTATATAACATCCAGGTGGACGGAATAAACTGAGCAGGACCCATCGCTCCCCCCCAACCAAAACTCATCGGGCAAGAAACTTGTGTTAAAAGGGAGTCTCGCCCCAAATCTTTGGTAATAATTAAAAAAGGAGGAACATCGCGCTTAGGACTCATAACTCTAGATAGTTTTTGTCCCGTATTGATTCTAATGCCCTCACCCGTTGCTATGTCTTTTAAATAGCATTGGCCCACGTTTTTCCCTATTGCTGATTCTTGTTGTAAGATTGCTAATAGAAACGCTGGCCTGACGCCAGTAATACCTTCAACGTATCTGGCAATATCTAATGCCTCGCCGAATGTGGGTGCTTCGGGCACGCCGATTAATTCAAAAATTCTGGCTTTAATTTTGGCTACTGTTTTTGCGGTCTCCTCTTTTTCTTTTAGTAATTTTTGATATTCTTTGTTGGTTAACCTTAAAAGGGAATCTTTTTCTTTTTTTGTGTCTTCGCTTTCCGCCTTCTGAAGCGTTTGAATTTTAACCACATTTTCCAAATCGTCTTTATCTTCTTCTAAAGATTGTTTCTGCTCTTCAAGAAACAACTTTGAGGTTTCAATCTTTTCCAAAATTTTCTGATTTTTGGAATTAAGCGCGCCTAAAGACGAGAGGTAACTGAAAAAATCCGAGAGTTGAGCCCCGGAAAATAAAATCTCAATCTCGCTCTTTTGGTCTTCTTTATAAATAGTCCTTAAAATAGCGGCTAAATTTTTTTTGGAATTTTCAATTTCCAGGACCGTCTTGTCAACTGATTTTTCGGTATCTGAAACCTTAATCCCGAGGTCTTGAATTACGATGTTGTTTTGACCAATTTGCAAATTTAGTTTTTCAACCTTTTTTTTTAGAACCGCAATCTGATTGTTAAGGGTTTTGCTTTTTTGTTTTGCTTTGGAACCTTCGTTTTCCAATTGAGCAATTTCATCCTCGCACTTCTTCAAAAGGGCTTCGCATTCCTGGCGAGTAGTGCATTGAGCAGTGCATACTTCTGTTTCCCCCGGCTCCTGAGCAAAAAGGAAATTAAAAATGAAAAATGAAAAACTAAAAACGATAACTAAAAAGTAAAAAATTTTAAATTTTTCTTTGTCGTTTTTCATTTTTAGTTTTTACTTTTACCCTCCACCGCTTCCTCTTCTTTCTTCTCTTTTTTTTCTACCTCCTTAACCTCTTCCACTTTTTCTTCAATCGGTTTTGCCAACTCCTCCTCTATTTTTGCAAGAGGAGAGACCGAAGCCACGATTTCTTCCTGACCCCTGAGAACTTTTATTCCTCTCGGAATCTCTATGTCCTTAATTAAAACGCGGTCGTGGAATGTTTTTAATTTCTCAATACTGACTTTGATTTCTTTTGGCAAATCCTGAGGAAGCGCTTTAACTTTTATTTCAGAAATATCTTTAACTAAGGTGCCGCCCAACCCTTTCACTGCTGGCGCCTCTCCTTCAAAAATAAGAGTAACCGCGGCTTCAATTTCCTTTTTCAAAGAGGGTTGATAAAAATCAATATGAATTGGCTTTTCGGTCAAAGGGTCAAATTGAATATCATGAATTAAAACCAGAAATTCTTCAACTTTTAACTTTTCACTTTTAACTTTTAACTTCAACAGAGAACTCTCCCCCGCCTCTTTATAAATTTTTTCAAATTCTTTTAAATCAACCTCCAAATTCAAATTCGCGACTTTAGGCCCATACAAAACCGCCGGCAAAATACCTTTATTCCTCAAAATTTTTGTCTTTTTACCAACCTCTTTACGGATTTTTGCTGTCAAAGTTAACATTTCTATTTCGTTGATTTTCTAACTTTAAACCTTTTGTCTAATTCTTCTAACGTTTCCATCACTCCTGTATATTCCAACTCGGTCATCGGCAACATAGCTGGCCCCGAAAATCCCTGCCTTCTGATGTCTTCGGCTTTTCGGCTAACGTTCATTCTAACATAATCCCAATAGGGCTGGTCAAAACAATCGGCCGGCTCGGTTAGCTTGCCATCTTTTATTGAAAAAGCAAGACAGGAAACAATTGGCGGGCCATCAAAATAGGAAATTGGAGAATTTTTCTTAACCGGCATTAAGGGACCGTTATGACTTCCTCTCATAAAGCCGGCAACAAAATGGCCGATGGTATAGGGAGCCAAAATTTCTCCGGTTGCCGGAAAATCTTTTTGGCTTCTGACCAGCATCACCGGGTCGTCTTTGCCCACGTATTTGCCGGCAATATTATGGAGCCGGGTTGTGGAGACCGCAGCCACCTGCTCTCCGCTGGCTCTGGAAAAAACGCCCTCCACTATGAAACGTCCGTTATCTCTTAATAAAGCGGCAATGTCATAATTTTCCTCCGGACTGTTTAATTCAATCACCCTGTCGTCCTCGGTATTATTGACATCCATAATTACAAACTTAAAACCTTTTTTAAGTGTTGGGGCTAAAATCAAACCGGCGCAATACATCGGGTCGGTGAAAGTCAGATAAAGCGGGAGATTATAAGCGCCGGGCTCGGTTTTATCGGCCATAAACATTAAAAACGGTTCGGCCGGTCTTTCTACGACTTCCATTTCCGCCACCTGAGGCCCCATACCTTTGACATTTCCAGAAAAGGCGGTCTTCAATAAGTCCTGGCCAGCTCCATATAATCCTTGGGCTTTGGCAACCTTTGTCCCAGCCAAAAGCGCCTCAAAACAGAGTTTGTGAATTTTCTCATTTAAGACGCCTTTTTTATGGGTGGTCAAAATAGCAATATCATCTCCGGTATAACCAATATAGGAATCAATGAGCAATCCCTTGCCTTTTTGCTTAACATAACTCTCAACTGTTTCTAAAACTTTTTGGCTGGGCTTGATGTGCCCGCCGATTGAACCGATATCCGCTTTAATTATTGACAAAGTTATTTTCATAATTTCTTACGAATTTACTGACCCTACGAATTTACGAATTTCTACGAATATACGAATTCGTATATTCGTACTGATTAGTAAATTCGTAGTAATAATAAATTCGTTATTCGTTGATTATTTTTTGTTCTATAAATTTTTTATTTACCATAAATCTTTTCCCTTAATAATAGATGTCTTCTTCTTATCAAAATACTTGTCAAGTCAAATAATGGTTGGTGGTTAACATAGTCCTTAAAAGCAAACGCCTTAAATTCCAAATAATCCATTTCTTTACCATAAAGCAATTGGCTATTTTTAGCAATTTCGGAGCTTAAAAAAGGATTATCCTGCCTTAAGTTCGTTAAGTCCACTCTATCCTGACTAAAAACATCTATTAAATCGCAATCAAGAGCAATTATTTCCTTCCCTGATAAGTCCTTTTTTGATAAATAAGCAACATCAACATCGCTCTCTTGATGAAACCGTTCCTTTACTTGAGAGCCAAATAAAATCATCAATTTGAGCTGATACTTTTCCGCCAACTCCTTTAATTTTCTTTTTTGAGAAAAATTTAGTTCCATTAAAAACATTATATCACATTCAACTTATTTTCGCTAAATTCAAAATGGGATTTTAAAAAGTCTCATTTTTTATCTTCTCTCAAGGTAGAAGGCACGGGCAATTCTAAAACATTCTTGTAAAAATCAGATAAATAGGCCCTAGTTCCCGGCGCTTTGTCTAATGGTTCAAAGTCTTTAACTTTTGGTTTGCCATATACGTCCTCCAATTTTGAATAAAATTTTACCTCTCCTTGCGGTGAATAAAGTTCAAGAACTTTTGCTGAATAGATACCGGCAAGAATCTTTTGAATTGCAGTCTTATATCCGTTTCTTAGGTTTTTTACCGACCAAGTGTCTTTTTTTTCGGTAGCATTCAATCTTTTAAATTCTTCGTAGGCTGCCAACCCTTTCCATCTCACTGTTTTATTAAATTTTTCGTAGGCTGCCCACGCTTTCCAACTCTCTTTATTAACTTCTTCGTCGGGTGGCGTCCTTTTTAGCATCTCTGTTATCTCTGTTTTATTAATTTTAGTAAATTTTTCGTAGGCTGCGACTGGGTCGTTCTTTTCTTCC
>JAHIOY010000034.1 GCA_018894495.1 Patescibacteria group bacterium | reverse complement strand
TTCTTTTCAGGTTGCCTCTCAGATTGATTCCAGAACGATTTTGGATATGGCTGGTTCAGAAAAACTTTTAGGACTGGGCGATTTTCTTTTTATTTCAGCCGAGGTTGCAAAACCGAAAAGAATTCAAGCCGCTTATACTTCAGATAGGGAGGTAAAAAAAGTGGTGGAATATATAAGAGCAAAGAGCAAAGTTCAAAATTCAAAAATTGAGGACGAGCTCTTGACCGAGGGCTCGGAGACACAGTCCTTTATTGGCAATTCAAATTTTCAAGCTCTTGAGGAAGATCCTCTTTACGAAGATGCAAAAAAACTGGTGATTGAAGCCAGGAAGGCATCGGCTTCCCTTTTGCAGAGACGACTGAGAATTGGCTATGCCAGAGCGGCGCGTCTGATTGATACGTTTGAAGAAAGGGGGGTTGTCGGACCAGCTGACGGAGCAAAACCGCGGGAAATTTTGTTTAAAAATCAAGAAGAAAATCCCGCGGAGCGGGATCCCGCCAGAGGCGGTGATAATCAAGATGATTGGAAAAAAGTTTGACTCCAGTAGTAGAAATTTTGACCGCCTTCGGCTGTCGGCGGAAATAGTCCAACACTTAGCTATGTTCTAGTGCTCGGCAAAAATTTTCAAAATTCTACTACAGGATTTATCAAGCCATTAAAAAGGAGATATTTTGTAGATATGAAAGAAGCAGTGTTTACAAGAAGTTATCTTTAGATGAAGAAAAAAAATATCTTGAATTGCACGGAAAATTTTTAGAAGATTTAAACGCAAAGGTAAAAAAAGAACCGCAGGAAAGAAAGGGAATGGAATGAAAAAAGTAGAAAAGGCAAGATTTGTTTGACTTTCAGATTTTGCCTGCCCTGTAGGAATTTTTGCTTTCCTTCGGGGACTGTGATAAGATAAAATTGTTATGGATACTATCACTATTCCTAAAAATTTAATGAAGAAAGGCGATTTGGTAATTATTCCTCGCAAAGAGTATGAGGGGCTTTTAGATTTCAAAAAAGCAATTTCAAAAGACCAATCCTGGTTTTGGACAAAAGAGTGGCAGAAAAAAGAAAAAAAGGCAGACGACGATATAAAGGCTGGTCGTGTAAGTGGGCCCTTTGATAATGCTAAAGACCTAATAAAGCATTTGAATGGGTTGAAGAAAAGAAACGTCTAATTTTATTTATGAAATTATCTCTTACGAAATCTTTTGATAGAGGATATGAGAAATTATCCATAGAAACCCAAAAACATTGCGACAAACAACTTCTTATTTTATTGAAAAATCCTCGCCACATCCCTCACTAAGAACTAAAAAAGTTCAAGGAAGTAAAGACATCTGGGAAGGCAGAATAACTAAAGATATTCGTTTTACCTTTCAAATGAGCGGAGATACTTATATTTTTAGAAGAATTGGAAAACACGATGAAGTTTTAAGAAAACCGTAAAAATAATCCGAGAACGGTTTTTAGTAAAAAGATGAAAAAAACAGACGAAAAAATTGAAAAAGGCAATTTAAAAGAGGCGGTTGAGGAAATTAAACAAAAGTTTGGCGAGGGAGCAATTATGAAATTAAAAGAAGTGAGGGCGGTTGATGTTGATGTAATTTCAACAGGTTCCATCTCTATTGATACTGCCTTAGGAGTGGGGGGCGTGCCTCGGGGCAGAGTGATTGAAATTTATGGGGGTGAATCATCCGGCAAAACCACTTTGGCTCTTCATATTTTAGCCGAGGCCCAAAAAAAAGGAGGGGCAGTGGCTTTTGTTGATGCTGAGCACGCTTTAGACCCTGACTATTCAAAAAGAATTGGAGTAAACATTGATGAGTTATTAATCTCTCAGCCCGATTCTGGCGAACAGGCCCTTCAAATTGTGGAGACCTTAGTCAAGTCGGGCGAGGTAGACATTATTGTTGTTGATTCGGTGGCGGCTTTAGTTCCCCAAGCTGAAATCGCCGGTGAAATGGGCGAATTTCAAATCGGTCTTCAGGCCCGTTTAATGAGTCAAGCCCTTCGAAAGCTTTCCGGAATTATTTCAAAAACAAAAACGGTTGTTATTTTTATAAATCAAACCCGAATGAAAATTGGCGTTCTCTGGGGTAATCCAGAAACAACCCCGGGAGGACTAGCTTTAAAGTTTTACGCTTCGGTGAGAATTAATTTAAGAAGAATTGCCCAAATAAAACACGGAGAAGAAATTATTGGTTCCAGAATTAGGGCTAAAATTGTTAAAAATAAAGTGGCCGCTCCCTTTAAAACCGCCGAATTTGACATTTGCTATAATGAGGGAATTTCTAAATATGCCGATATTTTAAATACAGGGTTAAAAATGGGAATAATAAAAAAAGCCGGCAGTTGGCTTCAGTATGAAGGAATGAAATTGGGTCTGGGATTAGAGGCCGCTAAAAAATTTTTGAAAGAAAATCCAGAAATAAACGAAAAAATCAAAATCGCTCTAATTAACCACATAGGGCAACAAACCTAAAAATCTCGCTCTCTTTATGGCTATGGCCATTTTTCTTTGATGTTTGGAGCAAACTCCGGTCTTTTTTTTGGCCCTAATTTTAGCCATACCCGAAATAAACCTTCGGAGCAAAGCGATGTCTTTGAAATCAATTACCTGAATATTTCGTTGGCAAAAATAACAAGGCATAGCTTTTTACGAAGTAAAAAGAAATCCGAAGCACGAAATCCGAAATCCTAAACAAATTCCAAAGACCAAAATTCAAAATTCTAAACACGTTTGGAAAATTGGAATTTAGAATTTAGATATTGTTTCGAATTTCGATATTCGGATTTCGAATTTTCAAAATGGTATATCCTTAACGTTAATGTCTCCCTCTTCTTCAATAATGGGGATTTGTTCTTTGGATGGAATTTCTTCTTGGGGTGGCGTTTCCTTTTCTTGGGGTATTGTCTTACCAGCCGATTTTGGTCCTAATTGTATTTTTTCCCCAATAATTTCCGTTTTGTATCTTTTATTACCGGAAGCATCTTGCCAACTGCTCGTTCTGATTCTACCTTCAATAAAAACCAAAGAGCCTTTAGTTGAATATTGAGACGCAATCTCGGCCAGTCGCCCAAATAAGACAATGTTGTGAAAATCGGTTTGCTGTTGTTTTTGACCGGATTTATCAGTAAAGTATCTGTCGGTGGCTAATCCAAAAGCGGCAACTGCCGTTCCAGAAGGAAGAGTTTTTGATTCGGGGTCGCGAGTCAGCCGACCAATTAAAAATACCTTATTTAAATTCATATTATTCCTTTAATATTTCTTCTAATTTTTTTTCAATCTCTTTTAGTCCCACCTTTTTTTCTTTAGCGGGAACTTTAGAAATAACTTTTATCGGCCTTTTTCTTACTTTGGCAATTTTAATTTTTGGTTTGGCTAAAATTAGATATCTAAGAATTTTCTTTTCTGATTTTAAGACCTTTTCTAACCCCCCTAATTTTTCTGGTTCTAAATAAAAATTAAAGTCGCTTAAAAACGCCTCCCTTTGTTTTTTTATTAGGTAGGCCAACTTTTTTTTAATTGGTAATTTAACTTCATTTAAAACCCCGCCTTCTTTTTGGAGCAGGGAGATAATTTTTTCCTGAATATTTTTTACTTCTTCCTCGCTAAGTTCGGGAGAAATTAAATAAGTTAACTCGTATGATTTCATTATAATATAGTACCCTATTAGAAAATAAAAGTCAAACCAGGTAGTAGAATTTGGATACCCCGCCCTTTCTGAGTTTTTCAAGTTCTAAATTAATATTGTTTAATGTTTAAGGTTTAATCTTGAACAGTGCTTTTAGAAAGGGCGGGGTATAATGCCGAAGGCAGTCTAAAAATCAATTTTTATTGATTTTTAACGAAGTCCAAATTTCACTACCTGGCAAACCCCCTTAGCAAATTTCTAACCGACGTGATATAATAATTTTATATGAAAATCAACCCCTCTATTTTCAGGGCATATGACATTCGGGGAATTTATCCTGATGACTTAAATGAAAGAGTTGCTTACCTTATTGGAAGCGCTTTTGTAAAATTTCTTGGAGGTTCAAACTTGAATATTGTCGTTGGCAGAGACAATCGGCTTTCTTCGCCTTCGCTTTTCAGCGCCCTAACAAGGGGAATTATCGCTCAGGGGGCAAATGTCATTGCTCTCGGGCTTTCCACCACCCCCATGCTTTACTTCGCAACGGCTTATTTTAAATCAGACGGGGGGATTGAAATTAGCGCCAGTCACAATCCGCCTCAATATAATGGATTCAAGCTCGTTAAAAAAGAAGCCATTCCAATTGGTGAAAAGAGTGGCATAAAAGAAATCAAAGGATTGGTCTTGGGGGCGAGGTTTAAGTCATCAAAGAAAGGGAAAATAATAAAAAAGAAAGTTATAAAAGAATATCTAAAATTTAATCTTAGAAATTTTGACCTGGGGGGTAGTGAAGCAAAAGCTCTACTACCCCCCCTAGAGAAAATGAAACCCCTTAAAATTGTTATTGATACTGCCAATGCCGTAGCAGGGATTTTGATTCCCAAAATTTTTGGAAGGCCATTGTCTAAAAAACGAAAGTTTTTTAGAAACTTGAATTTTAAAATTTATCATCTTTTTCCAAAATTAGACGGTAATTTCCCCGGGCATTTTCCCGACCCCCTAATTAAAGAAAACTTACGAGCCCTCCAAAAGGAAGTTAAAAATAAAAAAGCCAACTTAGGGGTTGCTTTTGACGGCGATGGCGACAGAATTATTTTTTTAGATGAAAGAGGAGAAGTAATTCCCGGCGATTTGATTACCGCTTTGCTGTCCAAAATAATTCTTAAAGAAAAGCCCGGTAAGAAAATTCTCTATGACGTCCGTTCAAGCAACGTTGTTGGGGAAACAATAAAGGACTCTGGGGGAACCCCAATTGTCAGTCGGATAGGTCATACCTTTATTAAAGAAAAAATGAGAGAAAAGGATATTTTTTTTGCCGGAGAGTTTTCCGGCCATTATTATCTAAAGGAGCAACATTTTTGCGAAGCGCCGATTTTTGTTCTGCTGAAAATTTTAGAAATAATTTCTTCAACCGGAAAGAATCTATCCGAATTAATTTTGCCGTTTAAAAAATATTTCCATTCTGGGGAGATTAATTTCAAGGTTGGGGGTAATAAAATTTTGGAAATAATGGAGAAAAGATATAAAAACGGGAAAATCAATCACTTAGACGGAGTAAGGATAGATTTTAAAAATTGGTGGTTTTTAGTTAGAGCATCTCAAACCGAGCCTGTTTTGAGATTAGTAATTGAAGCCAGAACCAAAGAAATTTTTGAGGAAAAGAAAAAAGAGTTAATTGAGTTTATCAAATCATTTTCGCTCGGCTAAGGAAATTAGTCCGCCAATAAGAGTAAGAGAAATTCCCAGAGCCAAGACGTTTCTTTCCAACTGCAAAATCATAAAGAAGCAGAAAGCCAAACCCAAAACCGGGAAAATCGGCGTTTTTAAAATGGCTAAAGGAATTTTAAATGGCCTGGCGAGGTCTGGTTGTTTGAATCTGAGAATAATAGTCGCGGCGTTGACAGCAATGAAGGTTAAAAATATAAGAAAATTAGTGGCTTTAGCAGCGAAGCTAATGTCGCCCGGAATCACAAAAACCAAAGATAAAAACATAGTTAAAAATATAGCAAGCCAGGGAGTTCGCCGCGAATTATGGATGGAAGCGAGTTTATTTGGCAGGGAAAGGGAATCAGCCATTCCATACATCACCCTAGATGAGCTTAACAGGATAAGAAGCGCGGTATTGGCAGTAGCAAAGAGGGCGATTAAAGATAAAAAAATAAAGGCATTTTTTCCCAAAACAATAAAGGCAATATCGGCGAGGGGCGCCCCTGATTGGCTGAGTCCTTTCCATCCAATTATACTTACGGCCGAAATAGCTACCGCAATATAAATTAAAGTGCTAAAAAAAATTGAAAGCAAGATGCCCTTTGGTATTGTTTTTTCAGGGTTTTTTGTTTCTTCGGACAATTTTACTATGCCCTCAAAGCCAATGTAGGCAAAGAAGATAAGAGAAGCGGCTTCAAAGACCCCTTTGAAACCAAAGGGCAGGTCAAAGCAATTAACTTTTCCTAAATAAGGAATTCCTATCAAGATTATCAAAATTAAGCCCAGTGTCTCTATGAAGGTGCAGATTACGACAAACCAGACCGATTCTTTTATGCCGTAGAAAATAATTAGCGAAAGAGCAATTATTAAGCTCAGGGCGATGGGAATTACAGGAAAATTAAAAAGGGCGTTAAAATATCCGCCAAAACCGAGAGCAACCGCAGCTGCGCCGATAATGCCGCTGATAATAACCAACCAGCCGATGACAAACCCCATCTTTCTGCCCAAAACCCTAGTTGTGTATTCATACTCGGCTCCGGCTTTGGGAAAAATAGAAGATAGTTCGGCGTAAGAAAGCCCGGTAAAAATAGCCGTCAAAGATGCTAAAGCAAAAGAAAGCCAAACCGAGTTTCCGGCAATGCCGGCCGCCTTTCCGAGTAGAGCATAAATGCCTGCCCCCAAAATAATGCCAATGCCAGAGAGAGTAACTGCTAAGAGTCCGAGCTCTCTTTTTAATTTAACCTTATTCTCCATATCCTATATCAAGCCCATTTTGTTTTTAACCTCTCGCATTGTTGATTGAGCGATGACTTGAGCTCGGTTTTTTCCTCGGCTTAAAATTTCTCTCAGATAAACTTCTCTTGCCAGAAGTTCTTTTCTTTTTTTTCTAAATTTTTCTAATGACTCTATCAAAAGTAAAGCCATGCCCATTTTAAACTCATAGTAACCCTTTCCGTTAAATTTTTTTTCCAAAATTTTAATTGTCTTACCGGAAAACAAAGAGTAAATTGTTAAAAGATTCGAAATCCCGGGTTTTCTTTCTAAGTCATATTTTACAACTTTTCCGCTGTCGGTAACCGCCGTCATAATCTTTTCTTTTATTTTTTCCGGCTCATCAAAAATTCCAATATAGCCAGCCGGGCTATCGGTTTTTGACATTTTCTTTTTCGGTTCTTGCAAAGACATAATTTTTTGCCCTGCTTCCGGAAGCAGGGCTTTGGGCAAGATAAAGACATCTCCAAATGTTTTGTTAAATCTTTTGGCAATTTCTCTGGTTAATTCAATATGTTGTTTTTGGTCTTTTCCAACCGGAACCAAATCTGCTTTGTAAAGTAAAATGTCAGCTGCCATCAAAAGGGGATAATTCAAAAGCCCGGCACTGGCATGTTCTGGATACTTTTTTGATTTTTCCTTAAACTGGATCATTCTTTTTAAGTCCCCCAAAGGAGTAATCGTTCCCAAAAGCCAAGCCAATTCTGAATGCTCTTTTACCTCGGACTGAACAAAGAGGATGCATTTTTCAGGGTCCAAACCAGCAGCCAAATAGGCAATGGTCAATTCCAAGATATTTTTTTGTAATTCCTCGGGTTTATAAGCAGTGATGATGGCATGAAAATCAACAATACAAAAAACGCATTCATGCTTTTCCTGAAGTTCCACCCATTGTTTTATCGCTCCCAAATAATTCCCAATATGCAATTCCCCGCTTGGCCTAATGCCGCTAAAAACTTTCATACCTTCTACAAATTTACGAATATTTACTAATATACGAATTCGTATATTAGTACTGATTAGTAAATTCGTAGTAACTTAAACTTCAATTACCACCGGCAAGACCATTGGTCTCCTCTGGGTTCTTGAAAAAAGAAATTGGCCGATTTTGTTTCTAATCTCATCTTTGATATAACTCCAGTTGACGGCTCCGCCGGTTCCGGTGGCTCGTTCAACAATTCCAATAACTCTCTTTCTTGTATCTCTTAATAATTCCTTTGACTCTCTCAAATAAACAAACCCCCTTGATATTATATCAGGAGAACCTTTGACCCTGCCGGTTTGTCTATCTACAATAACGACAACAACAAACATTCCATCTTCGGCAAGCATCTGTCTATCGCGGAGCACCACTTGGCCCACATCGCCAATCCCCAATCCATCAATCATCACGTAATTTGAGAGAGCTTTTTCTTTTTCAATAAAAATTCCTTTTTGATTCAAGTTGATAACGTTGCCATTTTCAGCAACGAGCACATTTTTTTCTTCTATTCCCATTTCCTTTGCCAATTGGCTATGCGCGACCAGCATTGAATACTGACCGTGGATGGGCATGAAGAATTTAGGCTGCATAATTTTGAGCATTTCTTTTAATTCTTCCGATTTCGCATGACCGCCGGCATGGATATCCATCATTTTATAATGGAAAACTTTCGCTCCCTGTCTCATAATTTCATCTTTCATAATCTGAACCGTCCTTTCGTTTCCGGGGATAACCGAAGAAGAGAAAACGACCGTGTCTCCCTTTTTGATTTTCAAAAATCGATGTCCTCTTGTGGCAATTCTCATTAAAACCGCTTCGTTTTCTCCTTGGGCTCCGGTACCCAAAATAACTACATTGGAATCGGGATAATTCTGGACGTCTTTTGCTTTAATGAAAGTTTCTCTTTTTGCTTTAATATAGCCGAGTAATCTGGACATCTCTACGTTCGTTTTGATTGAATATCCTTCCAAACAAACCTTTCTGCCATATTTTTCTGAAATGGAAATTATTTGCTGAATCCTGTTGAGCAGGGAAGCAAAGGTCGCGGCAATAATTCGTCCGGGAGCGATTTTGAATATTTTCTCTAAATTTTCTGATATTTCTTTTTCGGAAAGAGAATGACCTTCTTCTTCGGCATCGGTTGAGTCAGACATGAGCAATAAGATTTTTCTTTTGCCAATTTCTTTTAATTTTTCAAAATTGGTTGGCAAATCATTGACCGGATTTTGGTCAAATTTGAAATCAGAAGTATGTAAAATATTGCCGAGCGGCGTTTCAATAAATAATCCTAAGTTATCGGGAATATTATGGAGTTGTTTAAAAAATTCAACAAAAAAGGGCCCCAATTTGATTTTTGAGCCATCATAAACCTGATTAATTTTTAGTTTGGCTTGGTGGGGAAAATCTTCTTGTCTTTTTAGAATTATCCCCTTGGTTAGCGGTGAGGCAAACATTGGAAGTTGGCGGTTGGGAGTAGAGATTTTCTCAAGCAAATAGGGAACTGCTCCGATATGGTCATAATGGCCGTGGGTAAAGACGATGCCTAAAATTTCTTCTTTTTTATTTTTTAGATAATCAATATTGGGAATTATATAATCCACTCCCGGCATATCTTCTTCCGGCATCCTAAAACCTATATCAATAATTAAAATTTTTTTCTGCCATTCAAGGAGCGTCATATTGCGGCCAACCTCGCTTAAGCCGCCTAAGGGAATAATACGAAGATTAGATTGTTTTGATTGTTGAGCCATAAAATAAGTTAAAAGTTCAAAGTTAAAAATTAAAAGTCGCAGTCCGAAGTTAAAAGTTAAATGAAGTAATTTTAAACTTTAAACTGAAACTTTTAACTTTGCATTTTTAACTTTTAACTTGAGTAAAACGAATATGCGGGCAAGAGGACTTGAACCTCCACAGCAATAATTGCTCTACGGTCCTGAGCCGTAGGTGTCTGCCAATTTCACCATGCCCGCCTGTCATTATTTAGTTACTTTATGTCCTCCGAATTGTTCCCGGAGAGCGGATAAAATTTTACCGGTATAGCTGGGATTTTTTTGAGATTCAATTCTAAATTTTAAAGATTTTTTAATTATTTCAACTGGCACCTTAAATTCTTTGGCTGTTTTTA
>JAHIOY010000033.1 GCA_018894495.1 Patescibacteria group bacterium | reverse complement strand
TTGACGCTCAGGTTTATGCCTAAATTAAAAACTCTTTCCGGCGAGGAAGTCCTTAAAATATTTTTGTCTTTTGGTTTTAATGTGGCTGCTCAAAAAAGCAGTCATATTAAATTAGTGAGAGTTCAAAAAGATGGAACAAGACAAACCCTGACAATTCCTAATCATTTTGAAAAGCTGAGGAGATTAACGGAGAGCGGGTCTCCGCTATTTTTAATTTGACTTTAATTTTAAGAGATGTTAAGATTTACGGTAAGCGCAAAGCGCTTTATTTTTAAGTTATGTGTCCGACGATTCGTCAATTAATAAAAGGAGGCAGAAAGAGGGTTGCGAGGCGAGCCAGAATGCCGGCTTTGAAATTTGGTTTTAATCCGAAAAAGAATCGGCCGGCTGATTTTATTTCGCCATTTAAAAGAGGAGTTTGTTTAAAGGTTTTTACCGCTACCCCAAAAAAGCCAAATTCCGGCTTAAGAAAAGTTGCTCGGGTCCGTCTGACTAACGGTATGGAGGTGACGGCCTATATCCCGGGCATAGGCCATAATTTGCAGGAGCACTCAATTGTCGTGATTAGGGGAGGAAGGGTAAAGGATTTGCCCGGCGTGAGATACCATGTGGTGAGAGGAGTGTTAGATACGGGCGGAGTTGAGGGAAGAAAACAGGAACGCTCGAAGTATGGTGTAAAGCGAGAAGTTAAAAAGTAAAAAATTAAAACTAAAAATGAAAAACGAAAATGAAAAATTTAAAACGAATTTTTAGTTTTTAGTTGTTGTTTTTAGCTTTTCATTTTTCATTTTTAATTTAAAATATGGGACGCAAGAAAAAAGTTAAAAGAACTATTTTGTCTGACCCGGTTTACGACAATGCCGTTGTTGCCAAGTTTATCAATCAGGTGATGAGAAAGGGAAAAAAGAATACGGCAAGAAAAATTGTTTATAACGGTTTTGACATTATTAAAGAGAAAACAAAAAAGGAGCCCTTGGAGATTTTTGATTTGGCCTTAAAAAACGCAACGCCTCTTTTAGAGGTAAAACCGAAAAGAATTGGCGGAGCGACTTATCAGGTTCCGAGACAGGTTTCGGCCGAGAGAGGGTTTGCCTTGGCTGTGCGTTGGCTTATTAAGACGGCAAAGTCAAAAAAGGGAAAGCCGATGAGAGAGAAATTAGCTGAGGAATTAATTAATGCCGCCAATAATACCGGGGCCGCGATAAAAAAGAAAGAAGATACTCATAGAATGGCAGAGGCGAACAGGGCTTTTGCGCACTTTGCCTGGTGAGCCGCGCTCGGCAACAAGTTTTCAAAGTACCGACCCTCAAAACCCCAGCGAGGTTTTGGGGTCTAATTTCTCGGCGGCTGACTCGCCTTCGGCGAGACCGTGTTCAGCCGTCTCCGAAGTTTACTTTGAAATTTGTTGCCTCGCTTTCGCAATTTCGTTTATTCGTATATTCGTAGAAATTCGTAAATTCGTAGTAATTATGCGAACTTATCCCATTGAAAAATATCGAAATATAGGCATTATCGCTCATATTGACGCCGGGAAAACAACTACCACTGAGCGGTTTTTGTTTTATACTGGAATTACTCACAAGATTGGCGATATTGACGAGGGAACAACGGTGATGGATTGGATGGTTCAGGAAAGAGAGCGGGGGATTACCATTACCGCTGCCGCTACCACTTCTTTTTGGACGCCGATGGGCCTGCCGAAAACCAAAGAACAAGTTTTTATTTCGTCCCGAAATAAAGAAAATGAATATAGAATCAATATTATTGATACCCCGGGCCACATTGATTTTACAGCCGAAGTTCAACGGTCTTTAAGGGTTTTGGACGGCGCGGTGGTTATTTTTGACGGCGTAGCCGGAGTTGAGCCTCAGACAGAGACCGTTTGGCGTCAAGCCGATAAATTTAATATTCCTCGGATTTGCTTTATAAATAAATTAGACCGTCTCGGAGCTTCCTTTGAAAAGAGTTTGGAATCAATTGAGCAAAAGTTATCGCCAAACGTGGTCCCGCTTCAAATCCCGAGCGGAATTGAGAATGAGCTTGAAGGAGTAATTGACCTTTTGGAAATGAAGGTCCTAAAATTTGAGGGCGATATGGGGGAAAGAGTTAAGGAAGAAGAGATTCCAGCTCACTTATTGGCTCAAGCGAAAGCCTGGAGAGAAAAAATGGTTGAAAAGATTGTTGCCGAAGACGAAGAAATGCTCGGAAAGTATTTAGAAAAAAAAGAGGTCACAATTGAGGACTTAAGAAAAACACTCAGAAAGGCAGTCCTTTCCTACAAACTGATTCCGGTTTTTTGTGGGGCCTCTTTAAAAAATATGGGTATTCAGCCCCTTTTGGATGCGGTCTGTTATTATCTTCCCAGCCCAAAAGACCTTCGGCCGGTAAAAGGAACGGACCCAAAAACCGGAGAAGAGATACAAAGGAAAGCCGACGACAAAGAGCCATTTTCCGCTATCGTCTTTAAAGTGGCGGCTGACCCCTATGTCGGAACCTTGACCTACTTTAGAGTTTATTCGGGTTCTTTAACCAAAGGGTCATATCTTTTAAACACTACTACCGGCGAAAGAGAAAGAATTGGCCGAATTTTAAGAATGCATGCTAATCTTAGGGAAGAAATTTCCGAAATTTTTGCCGGAGACATCGCGGCTACCATTGGCTTGAAAGCAACTTCAACCGGCCACACCTTATGTGATGAAAGCAATCCCATTGTTTTAGAAAAAATTATTTTTCCGGAACCGGTAATCTCAATCAGAATTGAGCCGAAGACAAAAACTGACCAGGAGAAAATGGGTTTATCTCTAAGGAAATTAGCCGAAGAAGACCCGACGTTTAAAATGAAAACTGATTTAGAGACCGGGGAAATAATTATTTCTGGAATGGGAGAGTTGCATTTGGAAGTAATTACCGACCGGATGAAAAGAGAATTTAAAGTTGAGGCAAACGTTGGCCGACCTCAGGTGGCGTATAAAGAGACAATAAAGAAGTTAGCCGAAGGGGAAGGAAAATATATTCACCAGTCGGGCGGACGCGGCCAGTATGGCCATGTCTGGTTAAGAGTAGAACCGAGGGAGCAGGGCAAGGGCTTTGAATTTATTAATGAAATTAAAGGAGGAATTATTCCCCGAGAATTTATTCCGGCCGTAGAGAAGGGAGTTAAAGAAGCAGTAGATAAAGGGGTTGTAGCCGGCTATCCCATAGTTGACCTTTCGGTTGCTCTTTACGACGGTTCTTTTCACGAAGTTGATTCTTCGGAATTTGCTTTTAAAATTGCTGGCTCAATGGCTTTTCAGGCGGCAGCCAAAAGAGCAAAACCGGTTTTGTTGGAACCGATTATGAAGTTAGAAGTTATAGTGCCCGGAGATTTTTTTGGCGATGTAATTGGCGACCTATCAGCCAGACGAGGAAGAATTGATGAAACAAAAGACAGGATAAATATGAAAGTGATTGACGCCAGAATTCCTTTGGCTGAAATGTTTGGTTATGCCACCGCCGTCAGGTCGCTGACCGAAGGCAGGGGAGTATTTACTATGGAATTTGACCATTATGAAGAAGTGCCGGCCAACATCGCCCAAGAAATAATTGAGGGAAAAAGAAGATGATTATGTTGAACTACATCAAATTTCAATGAAAAATACAATTAAAATTCAAGGACGTTATTTAATCTTTCGCGACCAGGCTTTGCGTTTAAAACAAATTTTGGAAAAGAAGTTTAAGATAAGCCAGGAGAACGAAATTTATTTGGATTTTTCAAAAGTCATTTTCGTCTCGCGGAGTTTTGCCGATGAATTATTAAACATTTTATCCGAGTTTGCTTTAAATAAAAAATATATTAAAATTATTGGTCAGACGCCAGCCGTGAAAATTTTTCTAAATATCGTCAAAAAGACAAAAGAAAAAATCCAAAAAGAAGTATTTAGTTTTTCTCAAAGGGGCTCAAAAATCTAAAGAAAATAGGCAACCCTTGACTTATTTTGAGGTTTCTGATTAAATAAAGTTCACAGTCAAAGAGAGTTGCCTCTTGACTAATTAATATTTAAAGGTTAATAAAAGAACAAGTTTAAAAATTCGAAGCACGAAATCCGAAATCCGAAACAAATTCAAATGGCCAAAATCCAAAATTCTAAACACGGGTTTGGAATTTGGAACATTAGAATTTAGATATTGTTTCGAATTTCGATATTCGAATTTCGGATTTAAAAATTTATGGCAGAAAAACAAAAATTTGTTAGGGGGAAACCCCACGTCAATGTCGGAACAATCGGTCATGTCGCCCACGGTAAAAGCACAACCACGGCCGCTATCACCCATATCTTAAAGTTAAAAGGGTTGGCTGCCAGGGAGTGGACAGTAGATGACATTAACGCCGCTCCCGAGGAAAAAGCCCGTGGTTTGACAATTACCATCACTCATGTTGAATACGAGACCGACAAAAGGCACTATGCTCACATTGATGCCCCGGGTCACGCCGATTATGTCAAAAATATGATTACCGGAACCGCCCAAATGGACGGCGGCATTTTAGTTGTTTCAGCGGTTGACGGACCAATGCCTCAAACGAGAGAGCATATACTTTTGGCAAAACAGATTGGCTTGCCGTCAATAGTCGTCTTTTTAAATAAATGCGACGCGGTTGACGACCCGGAAATTATCAGTTTAGTTGAGTCGGAAGTGAGGGAACTTTTGAAAAAATATGACTATCCCGGGGACCAAATTCCGGTTATTCGGGGCTCAGCCCTTAAAGCGCTTCAAGTCAAGTCGTTTGATGAAGAAGCAGCCAAACCAATTCTGGAATTAATAAAAGCGGTTGACGAATATATTCCGGAACCGGTCAGAGAGATTGACAAGCCATTTTTAATGGCCATTGAAGACGTTTTCACGATTGCCGGGAGAGGAACGGTTGCCACCGGAAGAATTGAAAGGGGAGTAGTTCACTCTAACGAGGAGGTAGAATTGGTTGGTTTAAAACCAACAATTAAGACAACCGTCGTCAGCATTGAGACGTTTAATAAAATTTTAGATGAGGGAAGAGCGGGCGATAATGTCGGAATTTTATTGAGGGGCTTAAAAAAAGAAGAAGTAGAAAGGGGCCAGGTTTTAGCAAAGTCAAAAACCATTACTCCTCATAGTGAATTTGAGGCAGAGGTTTACGTTTTGACCAAAGAAGAAGGCGGAAGACATACTCCTTTCTTTACCGGTTATAAACCCCAGTTTTATTTCCGCACCACCGACGTTACGGGAGACGTTATTTTGCCGGAAGGAACAGAAATGGTTATGCCCGGAGACACAGTGAACTTGAAAGCCAAATTAATACTTTTAATTGCTATGGAAGAGAAACAGAAATTTGCTATTCGCGAAGGCGGGAAAACAGTTGGGGCAGGAGT
>JAHIOY010000006.1 GCA_018894495.1 Patescibacteria group bacterium | reverse complement strand
TTTTAACCGCTTTAATATATAATTTTTGGCATAAACGAGATTAAAAAATCATTCAGTTAAGCCAAAAAACTCATCCTATTCCCCCAAAAGCTTTATTTTATCTTGAATTTTAGTGTTGCGTTAGAAGTTAGAATCCAAGTTCTACATCATCTAGATTTTCTAGTCTTGCGGTAAGTTCATAATTTTTGCCATCCGATGATTTATAACCATAATAAAAATCGGGGTCTTTGGGATCTGTTGGCAATTCGTCTTTTCTAAATTGCGGTACCAGTGCTTTATAAACGGAAGAATTTTTGTTTTCGCCCAGATAATTCTCAATTTCTTTGTTCATTTTTTACACCTCGACCGCAAATTCCTCTTTATCTAAAACGCCTTCCAATCCTACATCAAAATAAATTTCTCCAATATTAATTTTGGTTTCTTGCTCTTTTGTTTCAGATGTATTCTGTTTATGATTTTCGGTTTCCATAAAAAGCAGTTACTTACTATTAAAATATAGCAGAATTTGAAACAAAAGTAAAAAAAGAAGCGGTTTGATATTATCGCACCGCATAAACTTTACTTAACTTCTTTTGGCTTTTCTTTTCTTTTTTGCCAGTATCCAGTATCTTATGATCGCTACCCCAATCATGGCACCCAAAAACATTGCTAGGGAAACCATAAAAGGCGGTATTGTCCAAAGATCCAGCGCATACCCAATGAAAGTTGCAAACAATACGCCGACAACCAATTGTATAATCAATTCTCTGTCCATTATTTTCATCTTATTCACCTCTTCTTGATTCTTTAAGAAGAAGGGAGGAGTAGGTTCTTGTTCTGACTTAGTCCGCAAAATTACGGAGAAGTTCAATTACCCTTTTAGGAAATTACTTTAGCGATTCCAACCTTGCCTTCTTTACTTATCTTTTCTGACTTGTCTTGTTCACTTTTCGCTTCTTTGATTTTTAATTACTTCTTGCGCTATCTTTGCATATTCTTCCTGAAATGCCCTGCAATAAGGATCACCGCATCTTATTAGATCTGCCCGGATATATCTGGTTAATTGCCATTTTCAGGAATATATTTGCAAAGGTTTCTAATCTTTCTATTTTTATCCCTGTAGATGCAGAGATATTTCCAAGCCTTCTGCGCGCTTGATTTTTGGGAAGAATGCGAATTCCTTCGCGCTCTGCATACGAAAGTAATATTTCGTAGGAAATTTCTCCAATTTCTTCTTCAGACATCTCTTTTCCCGGTTTGCCGAAGATTTCTGGCGCATATGGCGCGAGAATAGTTGCGGCAAAGTTTCTTATTGCTTCGGGTTTTATAAGAGCCGGTTGCAGAGCTTTGTAGATATTCCCCAATTTTCTATCTAAGTAGCCCGTCTCTTTAAGATTCCGCAGGCGTTCTATAGTTTTTGGGGTTTCTTTGATCTTGTTATCCAGCACTGCCGTTGCAATTCTGTACAATTCCTTCACATCCATTTCTGCACTTGGTTCACTCATATTTTTTATTTCTCCTGTATTTTGTGTAGCCGGCATTTTTCCGTTTGCCAATTCAATTAATCGGCAAATTTCAATTTACCAGCCCTAAAAATTTATTAATGGATAATAAACTTTTAGAGCCGGTAAATTGCTTGGTTTTTAATGTGCAATTTTCGCCTCCGATAATTTTATTAGGTTCTGCACTCCGAACCGCTTTTATTCTGGTTCAGGGCTTTTCTAAATCCGCAAATCTCGTCTTACGACTTGCGATGTCGTAAGTTTTAATTCCAAGATTTTTGCCATGATTTTATCATGACCTAAAAGTATAGCAGATTTTAAGCCGGGTGTCAATAGCCGGTAGTGGGCAATGCAGGACTTGAACCTGCGACCTCGTCGATGTAAGCGACGCGCTCTAACCAACTGAGCTAATTGCCCTTTAACTCTTGCTTGCCGGCTTATTTTCCTGTAATCTTATTATATTATATTACGCAAAAATTCCGTTTAAGTCAATGAAAAATTGTGCTATAATAGAATAAACCAAAATGCAAAAACCAAAGACCAAAAATACAGATTAAA
>JAHIOY010000032.1 GCA_018894495.1 Patescibacteria group bacterium | reverse complement strand
GCCAATCAAATTTTATATGGCGGCTTCAAGCGAAATGTTCGGAAGTTCTCCGCCGCCCCAAAACGAAGAGACGCTTTTCCATCCGAGAAGCCCTTATGCCTGCGCCAAAGTTTTTTCCTATCACATTACTCGGCTTTATCGCGAGGCCTACAATATTTTTGCCTGCAACGGGGTTTTGTTCAATCACGAATCACCTCGCCGAGGTCCAACTTTTGTCACAAAAAAAATTACCCGAGCCATTGCCAGAATTAAAGCCGGTCTTGTTCAAAAAATATATTTAGGGAACTTGGAAGCCAAAAGAGATTGGGGTTTGGCGCAAGAGTATATAGAAGCAATGTGGAAAATGCTTCAATTGGAAAAACCAGATGATTTTGTCATTGCTACCGGGGAAGCCCATTCGGTTAAAGAGTTTTTAGAAGAAACGTTTCAATATGCAGGATTAGGCGATTGGAGACCTTATGTTGAGATTGACCCCAAGTATTTTAGGCCATCCGAAGTTGAGGTTTTAATCGGCGATGCGGCGAAAGCCAAAGAAAAACTTGGCTGGCAGCCAAAAATCAAATTTAATGACTTAGTAAAAATAATGATTGATGCTGATTTTCGCGCCACGGAATTAAAGTCGCCCGGCCAAGGAGACAAAATATTAAAAGAGAAATTCCCCAACCGCTGGTGGAAAGTTGACTAACATGTTGGATTTAGGAAAAAAGAAAATTTTAATAACCGGAGCTCAGGGTTTTGTCGGAAAGCATTTGGTTAAGAATTTATTAGAAAAAAGAAAAGTTCCCAAAGAAAATTTGTTTTTGCCAACATTTGAAGAATTGGACTTAAGAAAATGGGAAAATTGCCAAAAAGCTGTTAAAAATCAAGACATAGTGATTCATTTAGCAGCCAAGGTTGGAGGAATTGGTTTAAATAGGGGAATACCGGGGGAAATGTTTTACGACAATTCCATAATGGGCATCCAGTTAATGGAATCAGCCAGGCAAGCGGGAGTAGAAAAATTTGTGGCCATTGGAACAATTTGCGCTTATCCAAAATTTACACCCGTTCCATTCAAAGAAGAGGACTTATGGAATGGTTATCCCGAGGAAACCAACGCTCCCTATGGTTTGGCTAAAAAGATGTCTTTGGTTCAAGCCCAGTCCTATCGGCAGCAATACGGTTTTAATACAATTTATTTATTGCCGGTAAATATGTTCGGGCCCTGTTTTTCGGGCGATACAGAGGTAATGACAAAAGAAGGAATTAAAAATATTAAAGAAATAAATGTAGGAGATACGGTTTATACTCTTAATCCAAAATCTTTTAAAGTAGAAGAATCAAAAGTGATAGCGACCCAGCAAATTCCCGCCAAAGAAATGTTTGTATTTAAAAGCAGATCAGTTAATTTTAGGGTTACTCCGGACCATAAAATATATTACCTAAGGAGTAAGGGGCTTATAAAAAGGGATGCCGAGTTTTTTAGAAATAGGGCCGGAAAGAAATACGGTCAAATAACTTTGGCCTTTCATAATCCTAAAAATGGAGGCGAATATCCGAAATCCATTAATTTCTTAAAGTATGTAGATAAAGAACATGTAAAGATAAGAGGCGGGTATGTAAAAGATTTTGGAGGATCAAAAGGGAATAGCAGCAGGCCTTTTCCTCTCTTATACAAACCAGAAGATTTCGCAAAATTTATTGGATGGTACGTTTCTGAAGGATCAACGGCAAGAATAGGGAAAAATTCAGAACAGGTAAGAATCACCCAGTGGCTTAACAATGAAGATTATAGAACTGAAATAGAAAATCTTTTAAAATCTATGGGTATTCCATTTGGAAAAGACAATCAAGGTTTTTACTTTACTTCTAGAATTTGGGCGAAGTTTATAAAAGAACATATCGGGGAAGGAGTTGAGAATAAAAAATTACCAAGATTCATCTTTAATTGGCATTCAAGTTTACTCAAGTTGATATTTGAAACAATGATGAAAGGAGATGGTAATAGAAGTGGAAGAAGATATACCACAAAATCATATCAGTTGATGCTTGATTTTTCTCATATAGCATTCTTGTGTGCTATTAAAATTGGTTCCACAACAAAAGATAAGAATGGTTGTTGGAGAATTTCTCTCCGGAATTGTAGAAAACATACAACTGTGAAATATAAAGATATTCAAACAGAAAAGACCGATGAAATGGCATATTGCATTACCACAGAAAAGAATCATATTGTTTATGCGGGGAGTAATTTAAAATTTAATTGGATTGGTCAATGTGATAATTTTGACCCTCGTTCTTCCCATGTTATCGCCGCTCTAATTAAAAAAATTTACGAAGCCAAAAAACAAAACAAAAATTATATTGATGTCTGGGGAACGGGAAAAGCGACAAGAGAATTTTTATATGTGGAAGATGGAGCAGGGGGAATAATTTTAGCCACTGAAAAATACAATAAGCCAGAACCGGTAAATTTAGGTTCGGGTATGGAAATTTCCATCAAAGATTTAGCAGAATTGATTTGTAAACTAATGGACTTCAAAGGCGAAATCCGTTGGGATACTACAAAACCCGATGGCCAACCAAGGCGGCGTTTGGATACTTCCAAGGCAAAAAAAGAATTTGGCTTCGTCGCAAAAACAAATTTTGAAGAAGGACTTAAAAGAACTATTTCATGGTACATAGAAAGCCAAAAACCATTTTAATTTTTTATGAATATCAGAAATCTTACCGACATTAAAAATATTTTATTTAACAATAATACGGTAAAACAAACGCTCTTTAAAAACACTTTTTGGTTATCACTTAGCATGTCCGTCAATAAATTACTGGGATTGATTTTATTGATTTATGCCGCTCGAATTTTAGGAGCTACCGAATACGGAAAATTTAATTTTGCTTTGGCTTTTGTTTCTTTGTTCGTTATTTTTCATGATTTCGGTCTGCCAACAATCATTACTAGGGAATTCGCCAGAGAAAAAGAGAAAAAAGAAGATATTTATTCAATTCTTTCTTTAAAAATTTTATTAGGTCTTGGAGCTTTTGTTCTGATTTTATTAAGTTCTTTCTTTATCACACCCGACCCCGATATTAGAAAACTGATTTTAATTTTAGTTCTTTTTAGTTTAATTAATGGCTTTATAACTATTTTTTGTGCCTTTTTTCAGGCCCGCCAAAAAATGGAATACCAGAGCTGGTTGGAAATATTGCAGGTTTTATTGATATTTAGCTTGGGGCTCTATGTTCTTTTCAAATTTCCTTCTGTTGAAAATTTAAGCTATGCCTATTTATTTTCTGCTTTATTGGCTTTAATTTTCGTTTTATTTTTTTTCCATTTTAAAGTTTTCCACTTAAAAGTTGCTTGGCAGAAATCTGTTTGGCAAAAATTCTTAATTATGTCCTGGCCACTGGCCTTGACCGGTTTATTCGGTCTTCTTTATAGCTATACCGATTCGGTGATGTTAGGTTATTGGGGAATGCTCACCGAAACCGGCTGGTACAACGCCGCTTACAAAATTGTAATGGCTACTTTAATTCCAATGGGTTTGATTTCCGGAAGTTTTTATCCCGTTCTAAGTAAATTTTTTAAAGAATCAAAAGAAAAACTTCAGAAGACATGGGATTACCAATTGGAGATTATGATTTTCCTTGCCCTGCCCTTAATGGTTGGCGGAATAGTTTTGGCTTCAAAGATTATTTATTCTTTTTATCCTTCGGATTTTTCCCCTTCAGTTTTGGCTTTTCAGATTTTGATTTTAACCGCAGGTCTTATTTTTCTTAACCGACCTTTTAACGATGTAATGATTGCTTGCAACCAGCAAAAGAAAACATTCTGGATTACCCTTTTTGGGGCATTGGTTAATATAATCTTAAATTTAATCTTAATTCCGAAATACAGCTTATACGGAGCGGCTGTGGCTACCGTAATTACTTATGTTTTAGTTTTAATAATGTTCCTTAGATACACAATGAAATTTACTCCTATTCGACCATTTAATTTAAGATTCCTTTCTGATTTTATTGTGGCGTCTTTTTCTGCCGTTTTAATGTATTTTATTATAATTCAACCCTCAATTTATAATCTTAATATTTTCTTTTCTGTAATAATTGGAGCTTTAGTATATTTAATTTCTTTATTCATTCTCCAAAAAACAATAAAACCCATTTTTATTTCTTATGAAAAAACATAAAATTATTGCCATAATTCCCGCGAGAGGCGGCTCAAAAGGTTTGCCTGGGAAGAATATTAAAATATTAGCCGGCAAACCCTT
>JAHIOY010000031.1 GCA_018894495.1 Patescibacteria group bacterium | reverse complement strand
ATGGAGCTCAATCAGGCCCAATTCAAATTATAACTTCTGAGGGGATGATGTCTGATATTAGCGAAAAATCATTTTTTGACATATCTGCTAACTATGTCGCCAGAATTTATTATAATAGCACCAGCACTCTTATGCCGGATAGCGACAAAGGTAATATACGGATTATTATTGCCGGTGAGAGAGGGCCAGTTATTCACTATGACGGAGATGGTACTACAATATACAACGCTATCACTGATACCTTTACTATCACAGGCGTGTCTTCTATGGGCTGGACCTGGGCTTATGATATAACAGGCGCTCACTTAAATTCTCAGGGTCAGCAAGTTGATACCTCTGCTCCGCAAAATCACATACTAACCACAACTTCCCGAAAAATATCCGGAACCATAACTTTAGGCGCATCCTGCGCTGCTGGTGGTCAAAATAAAGACGTGGTAATCTTTGCTATGCCGGACCAAGTAGATACTGGAAGCGCTAACTTCAAACCCATGGACCCCGCATTTTTCAAAACCAATGACAGTTGCACAACCAGTTATTCTGTGGGAATTCCCACAAACGGCGTTTATAGAGTAGAGGCGCATATTCCGCCAGACGTTAATGCGTCCACTGTATCTTCTTCTGCTTTTACGGACCCAGAATCTTTGTCCGTTGCTATTAGCGGCGATGGGGAAGTTACTGGAAAAAACTTTACTTTTACAGCGGCAACACACAGAATAGTGGGTTCGGTGGTAAAACCATCCGGTAGTTTTGGCAGCGATGAAAGAGGTATGCTTTGGGTTTTTGCTTATCAGCCAAGGGAAAATGGAAAAGGAACCGGCACTCAAGTTGCTAACGACGGCACATTTACTCTTTATGTAACAAAAGGCACATGGAAAGTTGGAGTTGGCGGCGAGAATATGTCTTTTCCGGTTGAAGTTCAAGTAGATGTTGACGACACTTATTTAATTACTGCCATATCGACCAAAGGCCCGACGATTATTATAGCGCCCCCTTCTGATTTTATTGAAGGTTATGTTAAAGATTCCGCCGGCAATGGCTTGGCTAATGTTTCTTTGTATGCTTGGCTTGAAGGCGGTCCGGGCGGAGGCAATGCTCAAACTGACAGCCAGGGATATTACAAAATGTATGTGACTCCGGGGAATAATTATCACATTGGCGCCAATTCACAAAGCTACGGATTTTTAGGCGAGCAAAGTGGTATTACTGTTAGCAGTTCAGCGCATCCAACTGTGAATTTTACCGTTTCCTCATCTGACAATTTTACTATTTCCGGGACCGTGACTAAAGGAGGTTCTCCTTTGCAGCAGGCGTTCGTGTTTATAACGAATGGCCAATATGGTCAAATGCTTGGCAGTGGCGGAACAGACGCGACCGGCGCTTATACGGTTAGAGTGTCCGGCGTAGGCAATCGCTGGTTGCATGTGGGGCTTCCGGCCAAAGGCGAAGTTTATTTAGAAAATTTAGGAACCATTAGCACTAGCACTTCAAAAAATATCGCCATTACATCTTCAACGATTAAGGTCAGAATTTCTCCTTCTTCCGCATTTACTCGGGCATTTGTGGGAGTTCATAGCGACAAAGGCGGAGGTTTTTCGGATGTGGATGTCGCGAGTTCTACTTATAGAGAATATCAAATTGATGTTCAGCGGCCCGCCTCTGGAACAACCACCACATATTATATGGACGGAGGCATTCCCGGATATGGTCCATTACCGCAATCCTCTGTTGTAGTTAATAGCGATGGAACATTTACTGAAACCAGTGGTACTGCAAACGATGGCATTATAGAAATTACATTAAGCGGTCTTTACACGGTTTCGGGTACAGTGAGCGGCGCTAATGCGCTGGATGCGTGGGTATTTGCGTCAGGCCCTAATGGAGGAGGAGGTAGCGCGGTTAACGCTAGTGGTACTTACTCCATACGATTAAGAGATGGAGCTTATGACATTGGCGTAGGCAAGCCCGGTTATATCGGAAATAAAATAACAATGATTGTTAATGGAGCCGATGTGCCATTGCAAAATTTAATCCTTACTACCGCTACAAGTACCATAACAGGCAAGGTGTATCTTCCGGGTGGAGTCACTACAGCAACTAACGCTTGGGTCTGGGCAGAAGATGGAATCGGCGGTTGGGCTGGCGGCTCTACTGACGCAAGCGGTAATTATACATTAAACGTTAGTTTAGGCAGTTGGACAGTTAAGGCGGCTTATGATGGCTACAATTCAACAGGAATTCTTGTGACTGCTCCGGCTTCAGGCAAAAACATCACGTTAATAACAGTTAGCGGTTTTGCTCCTAATACGAAAAACGCTCCTATCACTCCTTCAGACGGAGGAATAGTGAGAGGTACGGGTATTAAGGTTGATTTTCCTAAAAACGCTTTGGGCACAGGCAACACAGCAGGCACGGTGGAAGTTAAATCAACTACAAATGTCGTAAGTAAAAATGATAGGCAAATGGTAGGTACCGCCAAAGAAATAACGGCTCGCAATAGTTCTAATCAAAACATAACCACGCTTTCAGGGAGCATTACGATAGAATTGACGGCCTCAAAAGCGGAATTGGTAGCCGCAAACTTAACGTTTGCGCAAGCGCAAAATACAAAAATTACTTATTTTGATTCTACCGGCGGTTCGTGGGTAGAAATACCAACGGTAGCCACATTAAACGTTCCTTCTGCCACAACTATAGCCGAATTAAACGATGACCCGGCCATAACCTATACAGGAACGACAAACCACTTGTCAACTTATGCCTTATCTAACGCTACGGCCTTAGACGCTCCTCCAACGCCGACTAATTTCAGTATTGCAGCTGGCGATGGAAGCGCCGTTCTTTCTTGGACCGCTTCAGCCGGCGCCACTAAGTATGACATTTATAAAAAATCAGGCGATGATTATTTATATTCAGCGCAAACAACAGCTGTATCTTATACCGCTACGAACCTAACCAATGGCGTCACTTACTATTTTAAAGTTTCCGCTTCGGATAGTTCCACTCCGGTTAAAGAATCTGCGGCAACTGCCGCCGCTTCTGTAACGCCTGTTGCCACTCCTTCTACTTCTACCGGCGGCGGTATATCGCCAGGCGCTCTCGGCGACACCACTCCGCCTTCAATTTCAAACATTGGGGTTTTAGTTAGCGGCGCGTACTCCACTATTTTCTGGCAGACAAATGAGGGTTCTATTTCTTGGCTCATCTATGGAACTAGCACTGCTTATGGCTTGGAAATAAAAACCGCTACTTCCACCGCTTCTCACTCTTTAACCCTGCTCGGACTTTCTCCTTCCACCGCTTACCACTACCAGCTCAAATCAAAAGATAGCGTTGGTAATGTCGGGACATACACTGACAAGACCTTCACTACCTTAGCCATGGGCGAACAGCCAAAAGTAGTTGAGGAAGCGCCGAAGGTTGTTGCCAAACCGATTTCCGAAATGACGAGCCAAGAATTAAACGCCAAGATTTTAGAAATCCAGCAATTAATTATTAAGATTCTTATCCAATTGATTGCTAACCTCCAATCCCAAATAGCAGCGCTTCGCTAGGGGTCAGACCCCCTAGGAATTACAAGGGGTCAGACCCCTAAAACCCCCTAAAACCCGACGTTAAACTCAATGTCGGGTTTATGTTATAATATAGGAATGTTGAGGTCAGACCTCAACCAACTTCCGAAGTCGGAAAATAGTTAATGGTAAATTTTATCGCTAAAATTAGAGGGGATAGATTTTTGACCAACAGCTTAATTTTTTTTATCGGCTCTTTTTTGGTTGGAATAGGCGGTTATCTTTACCAATTTTTAATGGCAAGAATGTTAACAGTTGAGACCTACGGCGAACTGCAAGCCATATTGGCAATTTTTGTTATCATTGGCATCCCAATCGGCGTTATTACAACCGTTTTGACAAAATGGACAGCCGATTTTAAAGCCAAGAATTGGCTGAATAAAATTTATACCTTATTTCTATTATTCACTAAGAAATCCTTAATCGCAGCAATAATATTTTTTATAATTTTTGTAATTTTGAGCGGCTTCATCGCCAGGTTTTTAAATTTGACTTCTATTTTGCCATTGGTCTTTCTGGGAATTGGCCTTTTGTTCAGTTTTTCAAGCTCCATTAATAACGGTATTCTTCAGGGTCTGCAAAAATTTAAAGAACTATCCATTATTTCTATAATTTCCACTTTTCTTAAGATATTATTTGCCGTTTTGCTGGTTAATCTGGGTTTCGCCATAAACGGAGCGGTTGGGGCCATTGTCTTGTCCGGCTTAATTGGCTATCTTATCTCTTTTTATCCTTTAAAATTTTTATTCCAGCAGCAAAAAGAAAAACTACAAATAAAAGAAATTTTCCAATACTCTTTCCCGGTCTTTTTCATTCTTTTATTTATAAGCTTGCTTTATAATACCGATATTATTTTAGTTAAACATTTTTTTTCCGCTCAGACCGCCGGGGAATATGGCGCTTTGGCAATGCTCGGTCACATCATCTTTTTTATAACAGGTCCGATTGTCGGGGTAATGTTCCCGATGGCCGTCGCCGCTCATAGTAATCACACCGACTCAACCAAAGTTTTTAAAAAGACCATTTTCTTGGTTGGTCTGATTGGCGGCACGATTTTACTTTCTTACTTTTTTGTTCCGGATTTTATAATTAAAATTTTAATTGGCAGTAAATTTTTGTCTATCAGCAAATATTTGGGTTGGTTTGGTCTTTCAATGTTTTTATTTTCCTTGGTAAATTTATTCTCTTCTTATTTTCTTTCCACCGACAAAATTAAATGCGCCTATCTAATGGGAATAGGAGTCCTATTGCAAATAATTTTAATTTCCATTTTTCACGCCAACCTATGGCAAATTATCTGGATAATGAACGCGATAATGTTTTTTACGCTGGCCTTATTGATTTTTTATTATTTTAAAATTAAAATTAAAAAATGCCTTCAAAATTGATTTCAATAATTATTCCGTTCTACAACGAAGAGAATGCTCTTCCCCTGATTTATGCTGAATTGCTGAAGATTTTTCAGGGCTTAAAAGAAAAATACGATTATGAACTCATATTTATTGACGACGGAAGCGAAGATAAAAGTCCGGAAATTTTAGAAGGTCTAACCGGGCAAAATAATAAAGTTAAATATATCCAATTTTCTCGCAATTTTGGAAAGGAAATTGCCGTTTCGGCCGGTCTTCAGAATGTTTCCGGCGACGCCGCAATTTTAATTGACGCCGACCTACAGCACCCGCCGGAACTTATTTCGGAGTTTTTGCAAAAATGGAAAAACGGCGCGGACATTGTTGTTGGAATGAGAAAAAATTACAAACAAAGCCGTTTTAGAAAATTTTGCAGCTATATTTTTTATAAGGTTCAAAACGCTATTTCGGATATAAAAATTCTCCCCAATGAAACGGACTACCGACTGCTTGACCGAAAAGTCGTAGCTCAATTCAATAAATTCACGGAAAGAGGCAGGATTGTCAGGGGCTTGCTCAATTGGCTCGGATTCAAAAAGGAATACGTTTATTTTTCGGTTCCGGAAAGAAAATTTGACAAAGTTGGCTACAATTTTCCCAAACTGGCGCGATTAGCCCTCGTCACTCTTGTCTCCCACAGTTTACTCCCCTTAAAATTAGCCGGTTATTTAGGGCTTTCAATTACTTTTTTGTTTGGCGCGGCCGGATTTTTGCTCTTTGTCGGAAAATATATTTTTAACAATAGTTTTGCGAGGAGTTTTTCCGGGTCAGCCCAATTGGCGATTTTAATTATTTTTCTAATCGGGCTCGTCTTATCTTGCTTGGGTTTTATGGCCCTATACATCGCCAATATCCAAAACGAAGTCGCCAATCGCCCCCTTTACATAATAAAGAAAAAGAAAAATATAAATGATTAGCAGTTCGCATTAATCATTGACAAACCTACATCAATTCTCTATATTATAATTAAATAGGGAAACTTTTATAGTTTATTTCCCTCTATAAAATACTATGGTAAGAAAAGAAACATTGGCTCAGATAATTTTAGATTTTCAAAAAGATGATTTACCAGAACTAATAGAAAGAGAACTTGGGGTTGATTTAGAAATTCCCATAAAAAGAGCGATTACGATTTTGGGTCCGAGAAGAAGCGGAAAAACTTATTATCTTTATTCATTAATTAAAAATCTCCTTAAAAAGGGAATTAAGAAAGAAAGGATTCTGTATATAAATTTTGAGGACCCAAAATTAGTTGCTCTTTCTTTAAGCGATTTATCAGTATTTCTTGAAGTTTTTTATGAAATTTATCCCCAAAATAAAAATCAGAAAGTTTGGCTATTTTTTGATGAAATCCAAAACATTAAAAATTGGGAACTTTTTGTGAGGAATATTTTAGACAAAGAAAAGGCCTATATTTTTATTTCCGGCTCTTCTTCAAAGCTTTTATCAAAAGAAATCGCTACTTCTCTGCGGGGTAGAACCTTAAATTATTTAATTTTACCTTTTTCTTTCAAAGAATTTTTGAAGCTCAAGAATATCACTTACAAAAAATACCTCTCCTCAAGCGAAAGAGCCAATTTATTGAATAGTTTTCGGGAATATTTTTCTTGGGGAGGATATCCGGAATTATTGATCTATCCTAAAGAAAAAAGAAGATTAATCAATGAGATTATAGAGGTTACAATTTATCAAGACCTCATCGAGAGGCATAAAATAAGGAATACAAAGGTAATTAAGTTGATGTTCAATTATTTGGTTAAAGCAAAAGAATTTTCTGTCCATAAATTCTACAATTTCTTAAAATCTTTGAATATTAAAGTTAGTAAAAATAGTTTATATAACTATTTAGAGTTTTTTAATGACGCCTTTATTTTCTTTCCATTAAGAAAATTTGCTTACTCTTTAAAAAACACAGAACAGAGTATTCCGAAAATTTACACGGTCGATAATGCTTTAATTGAAAATATTATTGGAGACGATAAAAGTAAAAAATTTGAGAATTTGGTTTTCCTTTCTCTTCTAAGAAAAGGATTAGAACGCCATAATGATATTTTCTACTCTTCTTTTAATAGCCAAGAAGTAGATTTTTTAATTAAGAAAGGAAGAAAAATCTCAACTCTTATCCAGGCCTGTTTTGATATAAACGATTATAAAACCAAAGAAAGAGAATTAAAGTCTTTACTGAAAGCAGGCGAAGAGTTTCAATGCAGTGATTTATTAATAATCACTTCCGATTACGAATCAGAAGAGAAATTTAAGGGGAAGAAAATAAAATTTATCCCCCTTTGGCAATGGCTGTTGAGATAAAAGTCGCCGCCCAAAATTTTTATAAAAGGAAAAATGGCAAACAAAAGAGATAAGGAAAAATGGTTTGTGTTTCTGATAAAATCTGATAAAATCTGATAAAATAATAAAATGACCAAAAATCAGAAGAATAAAATCGCAATTGTTGGCGCGGGCTACGTGGGATTAATAACCGGAGCTTGTTTCGCCGAGTGGGGGAATGAAGTAATTTGCATAGACAAAGACAAAGATAAAATTGAGAAATTGAAAAAGGGCATTTCGCCTATTTATGAGCCGGGATTGGCAGAAATTCTGCAAAAGAACATTAGACAAGGAAGATTGTTTTTCGGTCAGGATTTGGGTCAAGCGGTTAAAAAATCCGAAATTATTTTTATTTGCGTCGGCACGCCTTCTGCCAGAGGCGGCAAAGTAGATATTAGTTTTATCAAAGAAGCGGCTCAAGAGATTGCTCGAAATATGGCAATCTCCAAAATAATTGTTACCAAAAGCACTGTCCCGCTCGGAACTGCAAGAAACTTGGTGGCTAAAATTATCTCTGAGACATGGAAGGGTTCTTTTGAGCTGGCTTCTAACCCTGAATTTTTAAGAGAAGGAACGGCTGTTTTTGACTTTCTAAATCCCGACAGAGTAGTCATCGGAACCGACTCTCAAAACGTTAAAAGAATATTGCTAAATCTTTACCAAAAAGTTAAATGTCCAAAAATAATAACTACCCCGGAAAACGCTGAGATGATAAAGTATGCGGCAAACGCTTTTTTAGCAATGAAGGTTTCTTTTATCAATGAAATCGCCAATCTTTGCGAAGGAGTAAAGGCCGATGTAAAAGAAATAGTTCGGGGAATAGGGTTAGATAAAAGAATTGGCTCTCAATTTTTTAAAGCCGGTCTTGGCTGGGGCGGAAGTTGTTTCCCAAAAGACGTTAAAGGGTTTTATCAGTTGAGCAAAGACAATGGTTATAATTTCCGGCTCTTAAGAGCGACAATTGAAGTGAACAATGAGCAAAAGAAAAGAATAATAGAAAAGATTAAAAATTTATTTCCCGGGCAGAAATTGGGCAATAAAACAATCGGGGTCTTGGGTTTGGCTTTTAAAGGCAACACCGACGACATTAGAGAGTCGCCAGCCATAGAAATCACAAAGAAACTTCAGAAATTAGGAGCAAATATTAAGGTTTATGACCCAAAAGCGATGCCGAATGCCCAAAAGGCGCTGCCTAAAATAAAATTTGCTAAAACCCCTTACGAGGTTGCCGAGGATGCCGATTTATTGGTTATTGCCACCGAATGGGAGGAATTTAAAAAATTAAACTGGAAAAAAATCAAAAATTTATTAAAAAAGCCGATTATAGTTGACGGCAGAAACCTATTAAACCCAATCAAAATGAAAAAATTAGGTTTTTACTATATTGGCGTAGGAAGAAACATATGACAAATTCAATAAAAAGAATCTTGGTTACCGGCAGCAGCGGCACAATTGGAACAAGATTGTGCGAAAGGTTATTGGAGCAGGGATATCAAATTAGAGGCATTGATTGGAAACCCAATAAATGGAACAAAAAAATTGAAAGACACACCCTCCATTACGACCTGAGAGACAAGTCCATTTTTAATAAAATTT
>JAHIOY010000030.1 GCA_018894495.1 Patescibacteria group bacterium | reverse complement strand
TGTTACGGCAGGGACGAATCTGGCGCCAGTGATTGATGGCGTGACTGCGCCAACGCAGTTGAAAGTTAATGAGCAAGGCACTTGGACGATAAATGCCCGCGACCCGGAAAATGGACCATTAACTTATTCAGTTAGATGGGGCGACGAAGTTTTATCGTTAACCACTGAACAGAGAGCATTTTCAGTTGGCGGAACAGCATCTCAAATAACTACTTTCACCCACACTTACAACAAAACCGGAACTTACACCATTAACTTCACTGTTACTGACGACCACCAGCAAACAGCCAAAACCTCAACCACTATTGAAGTAGTGGCAACAACTCCCTCTCTCACCGTTATTTCTCCAAACGGAGGAGAGACGTGGGAAAGAGGAAAAACTTATACTATTTCTTGGATAGGGAGTGATGTGTTTAAAGAGATAACTATTGGACTGACAAATTATGAAAATTATGAAGGGGGAGGAAGAGGAATACCAGCGGCAATGCATATTGGCACTTTTGGTGGGCAAACTCGTGCTTATGGTTGGGAGATTACTCCCGATATAGTTCCGGGCGGCAAATATAAAATTAGGGTAGATGGTGATAAATTTGATGGGACAAAAATAACTGATGACGCCGACAATTACCTCAGCATTGTTTCAGCCGCTTCTACTTTTTAACAACTGCTCCATTAGAAACTTAAGGTGGCTTGCCAAAAGGCAAGCCGCTTTTTGTCCATTTCAAGCGATTTTCTGTCAAGGCAATTTTCTTGACTAAACCAATTCTAAAAGGTAAAATGAAAATAGTTTATGACAGAAGAAAAAATGACTTATGTTATTCTCGTTGACAAAAAAGATAAAGAAATTGGCAGAGAAGAGAAACTAAAGGCGCATCAAGAAGGAAAATTGCATCGCGCTTTCTCGGTTTTCATTTTCAATAAAAAAGGCGAATTGCTTTTGCAAAAGCGGGCCGAATCAAAGTATCATTCAGGCGGTCTCTGGTCAAATGCCTGCTGTTCTCATCCCAGACCCGGTTTTGGCATTAAAGAAGAAGCAAAAAAGCGGCTGAAAGAAGAGATGGGAATTAAGGTTGATTTAAAAGAAACCTTCAGTTTTATTTATAAAGCAAAAGTGGGGGATTTGATTGAGCATGAATTTGACTATGTTTTTGTCGGGAAATTTGACGGAGAGCCAAAACCGAACAAAAGCGAGGTTGAGGATTGGAAATGGCTCAATGAGAAAGACCTAAGGAAAGACATAAAAGAAAATCCCGAAAGATATACCCTCTGGCTTAAAATAATTTTAAATAAAGTATTCAAATGGAAAAATTTGAAATAATTATTGTTGGAGCAGGACCGGCCGGTCTTCGGGCGGCTAAGGTCTTGGCTGAGGCGGGGAAAAAAGTAATTGTTTTAGAAAAAAATCCGGTTGTCGGTCCCAAAATTTGCGCTGGCGGCGCTTTTCCCAAAATTTTTCAGCAAGGAATTCCTGAGGGGCTGATTGAAAGAAAATTCAATTTGATTAAAACGCATTTATCAGGAAGAACATATAACATAAAAAGCCGAGATTATTTATTAGCCACGGTTGATAGGAGAAACTTAGGTCAGTGGATGGCAAAAGAGGCAGAAAAAGCCGGGGCTAAAATTTTAACTAACAGCCAGGTGATTTCAATTGAAAAAGACAAAGTCATTCTTAAAAATAGTCAGACCTTTTATTTTGATTATTTAATTGGAGCTGATGGCGGCGCTTCTTTGGTGAGAAAATATCTTAATCTGCCCATAAGATTTGCCCTTTGCTACCAATATACTTTGCTCCAACCCTTTGAAAATTTGGAAGTTTTTTACGAGCCAAAATTATTTGGCGCCGGCTACGGCTGGATTTTTCCCTACAAAAATTTTACTAAAATCGGCTGCGGAAGCGATTTGAAATTTCATAACGGAAATCAGCTCAAAGAAAATTTTCATTCTTGGCTTAAAAAAATGGGAATAAATTATGAAGGTTCGGAATTGGAGGGTCAGATCATTAACTACGAATACCGGGGTTATCAGTTTGGCAACATATTTTTGATTGGGGAGGCAGGGGGTTTTGTCTCGGGCCTGAGCGGAGCTGGAATTTATCCTGGTTTAATTTCGGGTCAAGAGATAGCCAAAAGAATTTTGAATCCCAAATACCGGCCAAAAATAACTTCAATGCTTATTTCCCAGAAATTTCAGGAAAAGGTGTTAGATGTTTTAAACCTTAATCGGACATTGATGGAATATTTTTTTAAAATTATGACTCTTTATCTATTTTTCAGCACCGTCCTTTTTAATCTATTCAAAAAACCATTCTCCAAAAGATGATGGCAAACTTTAAATCATGTGCCAAGCTTTTACGGCTCCCTGATACTCGGGGCTATATTTTGTTGGTTCTTTTTGGATTTTTGCTTGCCAAAGGATTTTTGTTTCCCTTCAAAGATATTGTGATATTCTGGACAATTGTTTTTTTGCTTTCGGGCTTTGGTTTTTCAATCAATGATTGTTTTGACCAAAAAGAGGATAAATTTGATAGAACAAAGAAAAACCCCATTGTCTCAAAAGAAATTACTTTTAGAAGGGCTTTAACTTTTTCCTGCTTTTTAGCAGGTTTGGGCTTAATTCTTTCCAGTTTTTACGGACTAACATTTTTTTTACTTTGTTTGTCGGACGTTCTTTTAATTTTTTTCTATTCTTCACCGCCTTTCAGGTTGAAATCAAGACCTTTATTTGATTTAATTGCCCACGGATTATTTGCCGGCGCTTTTGTTTTACTTTCGTCTCTTTTGTTTTTTAAAAACGCCTTAAATCAATTTTATTATTTAATTACCTTTTCTGCCTTTTATTTTTCAGTTATTCTTGAATTGAGAAATGAATATGAGGATTATGAATCTGACAAAATAGCCGGTCTAAAAACCAGCGCCCAGGCGCTCGGCAAGCAAAAAACAGAAAGCTCGCTAAGATATTTAGCCGCCTTTTACCCTCTTTTTCTTTTGCCGATTTTTTATTTTTTATTTATAATTTCTCCTTGCAATCTGGGTTTTCTTTTTTTCTTCTTACTTTTCACCCTTGTTTTTCTATTTTTGTTTTTGGTTTTCAAAAACCATAAATTAGTAAAAAACTATAAATTATTTGATGGTTATAATATCTTGTCTTATGGTTTAATACTAATAGCTGTTCTTTATTTCTGAATTTTTCAGAAATAAAAACTTGTTTTATGATTGAGATAAAAAAAGAAGAAATCATTAATTATTTAGAGGGATTAAAGCCAGAAATTGATAAAATTATTGAAAAATATCTTCCTAAAAAAATAACCAAAAAGTGGCTGAATTTTACTTTTGGAAAGTCCGGTTATGCCTTTAATTTAGAGGCGGCTCAGGAAAGTTTGGCAAAACCGATTTGGGAATTTTTGTCCCGGGGCGGGAAAAGATGGCGGCCGGCCCTATTTTTATTAATCACCGAGGCCATTGGCGGCGATGTTAAAAAAGTAAAGGACTTTGTGGTTATCCCGGAATTAATTCATAACGGAACTATTATAATTGATGATATAATGGACCAAGGAGAGACGAGAAGAGGCAAGCCCTGCCTTCATAAAATTTTTGGCGTGGATGTTGCTTTAAACGCCGGGAATTTTCTTTATTTTTTGTCCCTTTTGGCTTTAATAAAGACAAAGAAAAAATTTGAGCCAGAAATTTTAATTCGGGCTTACGAGACCTATATTCAAGAAATGCTCAACTTGAGTTTAGGCCAGGGAACTGATATTTATTGGCATAAGGGTTTCGGAGAAAAAATAGATGAAAAAGAATATCTGCAAATGTGCGTCTTTAAAACTGGCTGTCTTTCACGTTTGGCGGCTAAATTAGCGGTTATTCTTTCCGGAGGCAATGATGAATTAGCCGAGAAATTGGGCAGTATGGCAGAAGCGATTGGCGTTGCCTTTCAAATTCAGGACGATATTTTAGACCTATCGTTAATTGGCAAAGAAAGAAAAAAATTTGGAAAATCGTATGGCAACGACATAAAGGAAGGAAAAAGAACCTTACTCGTAATCCACGCTTTAAAAATGGCTGGCCAAAAAGATAAAAAGCGATTAATAGAGATTTTAAATAATCATACCGATGACGCGGCAGAAATTAAAGAAGCAATAGGGCTTATTAAAAAATATGATAGCATAGAGTATGCTGGGAGAATTTCAAAAAAAATTGTTAGCGACGCCTGGCAAGATGCGGATAAATTACTGCCGGAATCAAAAGCCAAAAAACGACTAAGGGGCTTCGTTAATTATTTAATTGAGAGAATTGTATAGAAAACTGAAAGTTTTCCAGTTATAGGAAACCAAAGGTTTCCTATATGCTTATTTTTTTCGACAGGTGCCGAAAAAATTAAGTGTAAATTAAAATATGATACACACTTCGTTCAAAGACAATTTTGGAAAAGTTGAGTTTTATATAAGAGAAAAAATAAAAAAAGACGGCGCTATTTTGTCGGTGGTTATTGATGTTTGCGATTATCCTTCTTCTCAAAAAGCGATTGAAACCGGTATTGCCGCAGCAAAAGCCGGAATAGACATTCTCACAGTCGGCGGCAGCATCGGAGCCCAAGGCAATCTTTTGGACAATGTTATAAAAGGAATAAAAAAACGAGTTCGCATTCCGCTCGTTCTTTTCCCCGGCAACAGCGCTACTATTTCCCCGGATGCTGATGCGATATTTTTTATGTCCTTGTTAAATTCCCGAAATCCCTATTGGATTTCCGGAGTTCAAACCCTCACGGCTTATCTTATAAAACAACTAAAAATCGAGCCCCTGCCAATGGGTTATATCTTAGTTGAGCCCGGGGGCACGGCCGGTTGGGTAGGGGATGCTAATTTAGTTCCCCGAAACAAACCCCAAATTGCCGCTGCTTTGGCCCTGGCTGGTCAATTTTTGGGCCAGAGAATTATTTTCCTTGATGCCGGTTCCGCCGCTTTTGCTCCTATACCAGCAGAACTCGTAGCCGTGGTAAGAAAAACAATTGATATTCCGCTTTTGGTTGGCGGAGGAATCAAAACCCCGGAGGAGGCGGGCAGGCTCGTCAAAGCCGGGGCCGACTGGATTCAAATTGGCACAGCCGTAGAAAAAATAAAAGACCCTCAAAAATTAATCAGCCAATTTATAAAAGAGGTTAAAATTCGTTAAATTCGTTAAAAATCAATCGTGATTTTTAGACAATCAATCGTGATTTTTAGACAATGATTAGTTCAGCCATCCCCAATTTTCATAAATTTCCCCTTGAAAAGAAACTAAAATTCATAAAAGAATTTTCAAACCTAAATCAGGAGGACTTTGTCTTGCTTAAAAAATACCAGAAACTGCCGGATTTTACTGAATTTGAAAATAATATTGGACCCTTTAAAATTGCGGCCAATTTTTTAGTTCAAGGAAAAGATTATTTTGCGCCGATGGAAACCGAAGAACCTTCGGTTGTTGCCGCCGCTTCGCGAGCGGCAAGACAAATAAGAGAAGGCGGCGGATTTAAAGGAAGATATTTGGGAAATCAGATGATTGGCCAGTTGCAACTGCTCGGAATTAAAAATTTCAAAAAAACCAGCAAAGAAATTTTGGAAAATAAAAATGAAATTTTAAAAATAGCCAATAAAACCAATGAATTTCTTTTAAGACATTCGGGTGGAGCAAAGGACTTGGAAGTTAGAAAGGTGAAAAATTTTTTGGTTTTGCATTTATTTGTTGACCCAAAAGACGCGATGGGCGCTAATATTGTCAATACGATGTTGGAAAAAATCGCCCCCTTTTTAGCCAAAATTACCGGCGCCAAAATCGGAGTTAGAATAATTTCCAATTTTGCCGAAAGAAGAATTGTCTTTGTTGAAGGTCAGGTCCCTGTTGAAGAATTAGCGCTCGGGGATTTTTCCGGAGAAAAAGTAGCTCAAGGTATTTTGACTGCCCAAGAGTTGGCGGAATTAGATATTTACCGGGCCGTTACCCACAATAAAGGAGTGATGAATGGAATTGACGCGGTTGCTTTGGCAACAGGAAATGACATCAGGGCAATCGATGCCGGGGTTCATAGTTTTGCCGCCAAAACCGGGAAATATAAACCAATAACAAAATGGAAATTAGAAAATGATTTTTTGAAAGGAGAAATTAAAATTCCTTTAGCAATCGCCACGGTTGGCGGCGCAACTGGCACAAAAAAAGCAAAATTAGCCCTTAAAATCCTAAGAGTAAAAAACGCCCAGGAATTGGGAATTTTGGCGGCCTCGGTTGGCTTGGCAAACAACTTAGCCGCGCTTTCGGTTTTGGGAACCGAAGGCATCCAAAAAGGCCATATGAAACTCCACCAGAAATTCATCAAAAACATTTGAAACCCGATGCCCCCTTCATTTATAAAATTTAATTTTATGCCTTCAGTCCAAGAAAAAATAAAAACAGCAAAAGAGGCGTTTCAGAAATTTATGGAAACAATAAAGAGATTGTTCGCAGAACAAAAGGCTTTATTTGAAAGAATTCTAAAAAAGGTTGAAGAAAGAAAAATTAAAGAACAAAAAGAGAGAATAAAAGATATATTTAAGTCAAACCAAAATTAAAAATATGGCTAATACTAATGTAGAAAAAATAAAAACCCCTGACTCAAAAGAACATGGAAAACCCGAAAAACTCAATCTGGAACCTGAAAGTTTTAAAGAAGTTGTGGGAAAACAAGGCGAAAAAGTTGAAGGGCAAATAAACAAGTTGAAGCAAAAAGGCGATGAATTTGAGAAGGTATTGAAAGCAGGTGGAGCAGATGAAGATGAAGTAACAGAATTTAAAGAAGGTCGGGGAAAAATCGGAAAAGAGGCGGATGAGGCAAAGAAAGAGTATAATAATCCGTATAGAAAAGAAGGGGGTGGAAAATTTGTGTCGCAATTTAGCAGTGATTTAGAAATTGGTAGAAAACTACAAGGAGAGGTACCGGAAGTAAAAAGGCAAAAGGTAGAAGAAAAAAAAGGAATATCTGAAAAACTTGAAGAAACTAAGTCAAGGATAGATGGGCTTTCTCAATTTGTAGACACTAAATTTTTAAGGGATCTTTATCAGATTGCAGAATTTCAGCTCAGAGATAAAAAAAATTATCTAACAGCAGAAAAACTTAATAACACTATATTAGAAATGGCCAATCCAGACAATGAAAAAGTCTTTCAGCGTATGCGCAAGATAAAAGAAATTGAATCTTCAGACATGAGGTTTCCTGACTCCGAAGCACCCGGAAAAGAAGAAAAATTAGAGCCGATAAGTATTTCTAAAAAATTTAAAGAATTAGTTAAAGAAATCGAGGGAGCAAAAGGCATTGATACAGAAATTCCCCGTTTTCTTTTTAATAAAGCGGCCGAATCCATAAATCAGAAAGATTTAGAAAGCGCCGTTTATCTCTTAATTGGGGCGAGAAAAATTTTAGAAGACAGGAGGTCAAGAGAATTGGCTATTGTTGGTTTTTCTTCAAGTAGGAAATTATTAAAAGTGGAAGGGTTAGAAGAAACGGAAAAAACGACAGATGTGAAAAAGATGGTTTCCGATGATGAAAAAAATGTTGGAGAAAAGAAGCCGAACGCTGACATTACAGCCAAAAAAGCCGAGACCAAAGAAGATTTATCACAAATAAGCGAAAAATTAAATAAAGAATTGGAAGAAAGAATTAAAGTTTTGGAACAAAATAAAAAAGATTTACAAGACGAAGAAAGTAAATTGTCGGAAGAAAAAACAAAAGAATTAAAAAAAGCCAAATGGAATCCGTTTACTGCCATTAAGGCGCGAGATTATGAATATTGGAGCGCTTACACATCTAAAGTTGATCCTCCCACCAAGAGAATTGGAGAAATTGACGATAGAATGAGCAGAATTTCAACAGAAAAGTCAAAAATATACAAGGAAATTGAAGAGATAGAGAAAAAATTAGGAGAAGGCAGAGATTCGGATGAAGATAAAGAAGGAGGCAAGAAAAAAGGCGCAGGCGGTTCAGTTGTTGAAGGAGGGTTTTATTATCCCGATTTGTAGTCGAAATTTAAATAATTTTAACTCCAAAAAGGTTGATTTTTGTCTTGATTGGCAGAAAGTTGATTTAACAAACCCCCTTGACAGAGTATTTTGATGTACGCTATTATGGACATAATAAAGGTTGTCGTTTAGCAATAGAAAGTAATGCACATAGGCAAAATTTCCTTCGGAAATTTTGCGCTATTTGTCTGTCCCGACTGCGTCGGGATAGACGCTTTATAGGAATTTCAATCAAAGATTGAAATTCCTATACAATAAAAGGTAAATATGAACACAAAAACTACTCTGTCTATCACTGAGGCAAGGAAAAAAATTTTCAAGATAGCCAAGGACATTCAAAAACCTTCAAGATATTACACCTTGACCGAGAGAGGTCGGCCCAAGGTTGTTTTAATGTCGGCCGAAGAATTTGAATCTTGGCAGGAAACATTGGAAGTGATGCGTGAATTTCCTGATTTAGACAAAGACATTGCGGAGGTTGACCGCGCCGTTAAAAGCGGAGAATATAAAAACTGGACAACCCTTGAAGAATTACTTAAAGAGTATGGTTATATCTTGGCCGATAAAGGAAAAAATAAATATAATGTATCAATTAAAAATAGAGCAAAGGGCAAAAAAGCAACTCGCAAAAATTCCAAAAATTTATCAAGATAAGATTTTGGCCGCACTGCCAATTATTCAACAAAACCCCTTTCATGGTAAAAAACTCGGCGGTAAATTAATAGGCGCTTATTCCTATCGTG
>JAHIOY010000029.1 GCA_018894495.1 Patescibacteria group bacterium | reverse complement strand
CAACTAAACCTGCCTTCTTCAAAAACTCTCTTCGGGTTAATTTTAATTCAGCAACATCCGGTATTCCCTCTTTCGCCCCTGTTTTTTCTTCACCTTTTCTCTTTTTCTCTATTCCTGCTTTTTCTATTTTAGTTTCGGGTTCTCCTTTTTCCCCTTTTTCTGGTCTAAAAATTTTTAATTTTTCTCGCATATCTAAAAAAGATTATTGAACTATTATACCTTAATTTTGGAAAGATTCAAAATGGTTTTAATTACCGTGTCGGGGTTAAGGGAAATTGATTCAATTCCTTCTTTAACTAAAAATTCAGCAAATTCCGGGAAGTCAGACGGCGCCTGGCCGCAAATGCCGCAATATTTTTTCTTTTCGTTGCAAAGTTTAATAACTTTCTTGAGCATTTCTTTCACTGCTTCATTTCTTTCATCGCCAATCTTTGCTAAGGATGCATTATCTCTATCCAACCCCAAAGTCAACTGAGTTAAATCATTAGAACCAATTGAATAACCATCAAAAATTTCCAAAAATTTTTCCGCTAAAATTACATTTGAGGGAATCTCGCACATTACGATTACTTTTAAACCATTTCTGCCTTTTTTCAAACCCTGCTTTTCCATTAATTTCAAAACTTTTTTTCCTTCCTCCACTGTCCGGCAAAAAGGAATCATTAACCAGATATTCTTTAGTCCAAAAACTTCTCTTGCTTTTTTAACCGCCTGACATTCCATTTCAAAAGCCGGTCTAAATTTTTCATCATAATATCTGGAGGCGCCCCGCCAGCCCAGCATGGGATTTGATTCTTTTGGCTCAAAGATTTTCCCGCCGATTAAAGCCGCGTATTCATTGGTTTTAAAATCAGAAAACCTTACAATAACCTGTTTAGGATAGAAGGCGGCGGCAATCTGAGATATACCTTCAGCTAATTTATTAATAAAATACTCTTTTTTATTTTTATATTCGGCAGTAAGTTTTTGGATTTTTTGTTTTAGATTTTTATCTTTTAACTTTTCAAAATGGTAAAGGGCTAAAGGATGAATTCTAACTTTCTCGGCCAAGATAAACTCAATCCTTGCCAACCCGACGCCGTCATTCGGCAAAAAAGAGGTCTTAAAAGCAATGTCCGGAGCGCCGATATTTACCATTATTTTCGTTTTCAAATCCGGAATTTTCTTTAAATCATACCTTTTAATTTCGAAGGGGACTTTGCCGAGGAAGATTCTGCCTTCTGAGCCAGAGGTACAATCAACCGTTACGAGTTCGCCGTTTTTTAAAACCCGTGTTCCCCGTCCTGTTCCGACAATTGCCGGTATTCCCAATTCCCGGCTTACAATCGCCGCATGAGCGGTCTTGCCGCCCTCATCTGTTACGATGGCTGCCGCTATCCTCATTAAAGGCACCCAGTCGGGATTAGTCATTCTGGTAACTAAAACTTCCCCTTTTTTAAACTCTGAGATTTTTGAAAGAGCTGAAATAATATGAACCTTTCCCTGCCCGATTTTGTTTCCAACCGCAATGCCGGTTAAAATCGGTTCGCGGCTATTTTTGATTTGATATTCTTCGTAAAACGAAATTTCTTTTTGGGTAAAGACGGTCTCCGGCCGCGACTGAACAATAAAGAGCTGGCCCGTCTTTCCATCTTTTGCCCATTCAATGTCTTGGGGCTTTCCATAATGTTCCTCAATTTGGCAAGCCCACCCGGCTAATGTCAAAACCTCTTCCTCGCTAACCGAAAATGCTGCTTGCTGTTCTTTTGGGATATTTATTTCTTTCAGTCCTTTGCCGTGATTATAAATGTATTTTTTTGTTTTTCTTCCTAAATTTTTTAGAATTATTGATTTATAACCCTCCCTTAAACTAGGCTTGAAAACATAAAATTCATCAGGAGTGATTTCTCCTTTAACGAGCATCTCGCCCACGCCAAAGATGGAGTTGATTAAAACCACATTCTGAAATCCGGTTTCGGTATCCAAAGTGAAGAGCACGCCCGAAGAAGCTAAATCAGACCTGACCATTTTTTGAACTCCAACCGAAAGAGCAAATTTTAAATGCGGCACTTTTTTCTGTTCCCGGTAAGCAATAGCCCGGTCGCTAAAAGAAGAAGCAAGGCATTTCTTAATTGCCTTCAATAAATTTTCTTTTCCTGAAACATTTAAAAATGTTTCAAATTGACCGGCAAATGACGTTTTCGGCTGGTCTTCAGCCACTCCTGACGACCTCACTGCCACCTCTCCATTTCCAGGCTCACATTTTTTTGATAGTTCGCCGTAGTACCTGATTATTTCTTCTTCTAAGTCATTTGGAAATTTCGCCTTCAAAAAAAGATTTCTGGCCGCTTTGCCAGTTTTTTGCAAACTTTTTATACTTGTCGGGACGAATTTTTTGAGAATTGCTTTCAATTGCTCATCAATTCCATTTTCTTTCTCAAATTTCCGATAAGCGGCGGTTGTTATTGCAAAACCATCGGGTACGTTAATTTTGATTTTTGTCCCGCCCTTTCTGAAGAAAGAGCGGGATTGCTCTTTGATTTTGTTAAACATCTCGCCCAAAGACGCGTTTTTACCTCCCACCAAAGCCAAGTCCCCTGCCGAAATTTCGCTAAGCCAAAGAATATATTTTGTTGACTTGTTAGTCATTTTTTATTTACTTCTTATAATTTCTTTTATTTTCTCAACGGTTTCGGGGTTAGCTAAAGTGGACAAATCGCCCAAGTCCTCGCCTGTCCACAACCGCTTTAAAATTCTTCTCATTATTTTACCTGACCTTGTCTTCGGCAAGTCCTCAACCACAAAAATTTCTTTTGGCAGGGCAATGGGACCAATTTGTTTTCTAATTAAGCCAACTATTTCCTGTTTTATTTCTTCGTCTGTTTTTTTGCCTCTATAAACAGCAAAGACGGCTGGGCTCTCGCCTTTTATTTCATCGGGAATGCCAATCACGGCTGACTCATTAATTTCATCGTGAGAATTAATCGCCGCTTCCAATTCACCGGTTGTGAGCCGGTGGCCAGCCACTTTAATCGCATCATCTACCCGTCCAACAATCCGAATTAAACCCTGTTTATCCTTAAAAGCAGCGTCGGAAGTAAAATAGACCTTCTTTCCGCATTGACTCCAATAGGTTTCTAAATATTTTTCCGGGTTTTTATAAATTCCCCGCAAAAGTCCCGGGGCAAAAGGCGGAAGCAAAACCAAATTTCCTGTCTTGCCCATTTTACAAACTTTACCTTTCTCATCTAAAATCTTGACTTTGATTCCTGGAAACGGCAAACCGGTAAAAGCCGGTTTAAAGGGACCAATTCCCGGTAAAGAGGTAATTAAAATTCCGCCCGTCTCCGTTTGCCACCAGGTATCAACGAGCGGACACCTCCCTTTCCCTACTTCTTTAAAATACCAGAGCCAAGCTGTTTCGTCAATCGGCTCGCCAACCGAACCCAAAAGCCGCAGGGTTTTGAATTTATATTTTTTAATGAGCTCGGCGCCATATCTCTCAAACATTCTGATGGCTGTCGGCGCAGTGTAAAAAATTGTGACTCCATATTTTTCAATGAGCTGAGCCCATCTGTCAGCCGTGGGGAAATCAGGCGCGCCTTCAAACATCAAAGTGGTCGCGCCGTTTAATAATGGAGAATAAATCGTATAAGTATGGCCCGTAATCCAGCCCGGGTCTGAAGTGCACCAGAAAATGTCGTCTTTTCGCAAATCAAAAATCCACTTGCCCGTCCAATACGCCTGAACCGCATAGCCGCCGCAAGTATGCACGGTTCCTTTTGGCTTGCCCGTGCTTCCGCTCGTGTAAAGTATAAAAAATAAATCCTCTGAATCCATTATTTCCGGCTCACATTGTTCGCTTCCATCTTTTATTAAATTCTGCCACCATAAGTCCCTTTGAGAATTCCATGGAATTTCATTATTCGCCCGTTTTACAACAATAATTTTCTCAACTTGCGTATCTCTTGCTCCCTCATCGGCATTTTCTTTCAAATTGATAACTTTCCCCCTCCTCCAATAACCATCAGCAGTGATTAAAATTTTGGCTTCGGTATCCTTGAGTCGGACTTTTAATGCCTGCGAAGAAAAAGCGGAAAAGACGACGGTGTGAACCGCTCCAAGCCGGGCGCAAGCAAGCATTGAAATTATGGCTTCGGGAATCATCGGCAAATAAATTCCGACCCTGTCCCCTTTTCTCACGCCTAATTTTTTCAGAGCGTTGGCAAATTTATTAACCTCCTTAAAAAGTTCTCCATAAGTTAAGGTTATTGCCTCTTCATCAATCGGCTCCGGCTCCCAGATTAAAGCAATTTTGTTTTTTATGGCTCCCCAGCCCAACTGATTTTTATCAAAAATATTCGCGGTGATATTTATTTTTCCGCCGACAAACCACTGGAAATATGGGGGCTTGCGCAGAAATCCTTTTTTCCACGGCTTAAACCAAAAAAGCCCTTTGGCTAATTTTTCCCAAAACTTTACCGGATTTTTCAGGGCTTGTTTATAAACCGCCTTGCTTTTTACGCAGGCGTTCTTTTTAAATTCCTTTGTCGGATAATATAAATCTCCTCTTTTGAGCATAATTTTACTTTTTCTCGCAAACTTTTTGGCATTCTTCCATGGTGCTGAAACCTCCCTCAAACGAACATCCCACATATTCTACTTTTTCACATTTTCCGTTGCTTAAACTAACTTGATAGGCAAAAGAGTCTCTTATACACCTATCGATTCCTTTAACTATTTGACTGCATCTCGGATCAACTGCTGTTTTTCCCTTAATCGTGAATTCGTTTGAGTAAAACCTTTTACCTTCTTTAAACTCATCGCCCTCTTTACAATCAATGCAGACTGGAATGGCAATTCTATTTAAACCTTGTTTTGTCAAGGATAAATCAATCTCAAATGCCTTTAAACCCGATTTGAAACAGTTCTCGGCCCGATTTTCATCTTTACACTCCTCATGCGGATAAGATTCCCATTCTTTTTCTTTTTTCTCTTGTAGTGAAAAAGGGGAACAAGAAGAAAAACAAATATTTTTCCTAAATTTATTTTCTATTTTTATTTTTATCTTGTCCTGCCGCGTATATTCTGTTTTATCAGTGGTAATAGTTACTTTTTCCTTTACCGGAGGATAAATTTTGGATTTGTTTAATATTAAATAACTCGCTACACCGATCACCGCGCCGACGCTCACCAAAATCAAAACCGCTAAAATTATTTTTACTAATGATTCCTGTCTCATAAGCCACTATATATTCATTATATATTCATTATATTTTCTTTCCGATAAATTCGGCAAACTCGGCTAAGCGGCAGCCGTAAGCCCATTCGTTGTCAGAGCAGGCGATAACTGCGGTTTAAATATTTTTAAAAATTTCTTCAATTTTTGTTTTTAATTCTGGCAAACGTTCTTTTATAGTTTTCCAAACTATTTTCAGATTCACTCCAAAATATTCGTGAATAACTTTATTTCTCATTCCTGCCATTTCTTTCCATGGAATTTCAGGATGTAAAATTTTTATTTCTTTTGATAAATTTTTAGCGGCCTCGCCAATAATTTCCAAATTTCTTACTACAGCATCAACTATCATTAAGTTTTCTGAAAACTCATCGTAATTTAAATTTTGTAGATATTTTTCAATCTTTACAATTGAATCAAAAATATCTCTCAGATAAAGTTCATCACTTCTTTTTGCCATTGCACATAATCTAAATATAAATGGTTTCTCTCAAAATTTCTTTCTTAATTAAAGGTTTTAAAGCTTCTTTAGTCGCCAAATCCACTTTGATTTTTAATAATTTTCTTAAAAAATTTTCCAACTCAATAAATTCAAACAAATCTGGCGTTTCAAAAAAATCCACCAAAATATCTATATCGCTTTTTTTATTGGCTTCTTTCCGAATAAAAGAACCGAAAACTCCAATTTTTTTTATTTTATATTTTTCCTCCAATAATTTTCTATTCTTTTCTAATATTTTTTTAATATCTTTTATTGCTAACATAATTTCTATTTTTACTTTATTTTAAAATTAGAGTTTTTTACCTATATATTCCGCGAATTCGGCAAGCCGGCAGGCGTAGGCCCACTCATTGTCATACCAAGCGACAACTTTTACCAGATTATCCAGAACCATTGTCAGTCCGGCATCTACCACTGCTGAAAAAGAATTTCCAATATAGTCGGAAGAAACCAAAAGCGCGTCCTCTATTCCCAAAATTCCTTTTAAGTCCTTTTTGCTGGAAGCTTTTTTAAAAGTGTAATTTACTTCTTCCGCGCTCGTTTTTTTCTCAACTTGGCAAATTAGGTCTAAAACCGAAACGGTTGCCGTTGGAACGCGAAAAGCAATTCCATTCAATTTCCCTTTCAATTCCGGAATGACCTTGCCAATTGCTTTAGCGGCTCCGGTTGTTGTCGGAATAATATTTAAGGCCGCTGCTCTGGCTCTTCTTAAGTCCTTATGCGGCGAATCCAAAATTTTTTGGTCGTTAGTGTAGGAGTGAATTGTGCTCATAAACCCTTTGACAATTCCAAAATTATCGTTTAAGACCTTGGCTACCGGAGACAAACAATTGGTGGTGCAAGAACCCATATCTACAATATCGCACCTGTTGGGGTTGAACCCCAACGCATTCACGCCTAGAATAAAAGACGGAATTTTCTCTCCGTCTTTACTAGGAGCGGAAATAATTACTTTTTTTGCTCCGGCTTCTAAATGTTTTTTTGCGCTTTCATAGTCGGTAAAACGACCGGTGCATTCCAAAACAATGTCAATGCCCAATTTTTTCCAAGGCAATTTTGAAGGGTCGGTTTCGGCAAAGAGCAAAACCTTTTTGCCATTTTTGACTCCATCAACCAATAATTCTTTTTCACTAAATTTGACTGTTTTTTTGTAAATTCCGTAAATTGAATCGTATCTCAAAAGATGGGCGAGGATTTTCGGTTCACTCAAATCGTTAATTGCTGCTACCTCCAAATTGAGATGATTATTTAAAATTCTTCTAAACACCGAGCGGCCTATTCGGCCAAAACCATTTATAGCCACTTTTATTGTCATAAAAATTTTTAGTCCTTAATATTCAAAAGTTTAGATATTTTCTCTTTGTCAAATCCCACCACGAATTCCCCATCTATTTCTATTACCGGCACGCCCATCTGTCCCGATTTTTTTATCATTTCTTCAGCCGCTTTCTCATCTCGCGACACGTCAATTTCCTCAAAGGCAATTTTATTCTCTCTCAAAAATTCCTTTAAAGTCCAACAGTAGGGACAAGCGGGGGTGGTATAAACTTTAACGGTCATAGGTTTAAGTTTTATTGCCCGCAGCCTCCGCCGCTTGAGGAACCAGATCCTTCGCCAATACCAACGGAAGTAGCGTCATTAGAAAGAGTTTGAGAACATTCTTCTGGCTGAAAATTGAATGCCCCACAAACTACTTCCTTGAATTTTTCCGAAGAGCGCGGACTTATATTCACAATTTTATCATTTATAACTATAGTTGGCGAACCCTGAACGCCGTATTGGGTATTGAGGTCTGTGTTAACATCAAACTTGGGGAATTGGCCATTCTGCCAAGTGCTTTTGTCGTTGTAATTGCTATAAATTTTATATTTTGCATCGGTTTCTGAAATACAGCTAGATAATTTTATTTTATCTACATTTGCCTGGGAAAGACATTTCTCTGAGTCACCGCTTGCGACAAAACAACTTAAATAATTGCTGTATTTTTCTTTTTCATTCTTCTGAATACAATATTGATTTAAATTTTCGTCAATTTCTTTTTTCTCGTGCATTGCATAATCAACGAAATAAACTCCCATCGTTGTTTTATTTTTTAATAAATTATAAACGGGTAAAAACATTTTTTGTGCCTGTAAACCATACGGACAATAACTCATTACAAAAAGTTTAACATCGGGCTTATCGCTCTTTGAAATGTCTGTTTCTTCTCCTTGAGCAGGGGCCGGAGCAGATTCTAAATTAATGCCTTCTTCGGGGAATAAAATCTTGCCATCTTTTGTTACATAGGAAGCAAACTCCCTCTCCCCCATCTTCAGATGGAATTTGTATAATCCGTTCTCTTCCACTACATCTCCTAAAGAAGCGGTCACGCCTTTTTGCAGCAGATTCTGATTGATATAATTCATTGCTTTTTCGGCTGCCTGTTGAGAAGATAAAATCCCAACTTTTTTTTCCGCTGAGCGGAAACAGGGGCTTTTACTTGCATAAAATATGGTTCCAGCAGCAAACAGCCCAACCGCAAAAACGACGATTAGTATTGATTTTTTGACAATTGTTTTCATAGTGAAAATTTATTTTTATGTAAAAGTATATCACTTTTTATAATTTTCTGCAAATTCTAATATCCTCGGCATTAAATCCAACTGTTCAAGCCGTCCCAACGTTCCTTTCTGACAATTTTTTTCACTAAATTTTTTTACCCCATCGGCTTTTATTCCAGGCCCCGCAATCAAAATTGGAATTGGCTCTGAACAGTGTTTTTTTAAATTAGAGCAGGTTGAATGGTCTCCAGTGACAACTATTAAAGTATTTTTTAAGTTTAGCAAAGGTTTTAGGTCTCTGTCAAGCCGTTCAATAAAGTCCTTTTTTCCCAGAAAATTTCCGTCTTCAGCCAAAGAATCAGCGGCTTTGATATGCAGAAAAACAAAATCATATTCTTTCAATGCTCTCTTTGCTGTTAAAAATTTCCCTTTTAAATTTGTATCAGGGAGACCGGTGGCTCCTTTAGTCCTAATTAAATTCATTCCCAAAATTTTTGCTATTCCCTTATACAGTCCCCCGCCGGCAATGCATCCAGCTTTTAAATTATATTTCTCTTTAAATCTCGGAATTTTTTTAAATTGTCCCGCTCCTCTCAGCAAAAGATAGTTTGCCGGCAAAAGCCCCTGTTTTTCTCTTTTTTTGTTCAAGGAGTGATTTTTCAAGAGATGATGGGCTTTTTCTAAAAACTTATTTAAAACCCTGGCTGTAAATTTTGCTTCCGGAGAACTGTCCAAAGGTAAAATTTGCTTTACCCTCACCCCATCTTTATGGGAATCGCCATCTGAAACCTTTGACGACAAATGTTTAACGGCTGGCGTTAAACATCTTAAAATTAAACCGGCGCGATGGCCGTAGGACTTCTTAATGAAAAATTTTACCTCATCTATTTCGAGCCCTTGCAATGCTTTTACCAATTTTTCTGTCCCGCTGATTCTTCCCGCCCGCCTATCAATGATTTTTAAATTCTTGTCAACGGTGGCGAAATTAACCCTGAAAGCAACATCTCCTTCCTTCATTTTCATTCCTATGCCGACCGCTTCATAAACGCCTCGTCCCAAATAATGCTTTTTTGGGTCATAGCCGAATAAAGCCAAATGACAGGTATCTGATTCCGGCTCCTCCTGCCAATCAAATTTAAACGGTTCAACTAAGCCGCAAATTCCATTTTTGGCAAAAAAATCCAAATTGGGTGTTTTGGCCGCTTCTAATGGAGTTTTATTGCCTAATTCGGAAACCGCGGCATCTCCCAAACCATCTATAATAATTAAAAGAATTTTCATACCCCTAAAATCTGTTTTACCTCTTCAACAATTTGGCTGGGAGTGTAATGGGACTTGACTAAATATTTAACTGCGCCTAATTTTAAACCCTTTTCCACCTCGCTTCTTTGTCCGAGATTGGAGATAATAACGATTTTTAAGTCCTCTAAATTTTTGCTCCCTACTCTTCGTTCTTTGATTTTCTCCAATACCTCCCAGCCCGAAATTTCAGGCAAAACAATGTCTAAAAGGACAAGGTCAAATTTCCTTTCCAGTAATCTTCTTAAAATCTCTTCGCCGCTTTGGGCTGCTTCTACTTCGTAACCAGCGGACTTTAATTTATTTGAATAGACCTGGATTAAAAGCGGGTCATCGTCGGCTAAAAGAATTTTTTTCATACATAGATGCGATACTAATATACGAATACATACTAATGATACTAATTATGCGATACCAATGAATATCGTAATCGTATTCGTATAATTAGTATAATTCGTATATTAGCATCGATTATTGGCATCGATTTCAATTTTTAATAATCTATTATACTTTGCCAATCTTTCTCCCCTGGCCGGGGCGCCGGCCATAATTCCGTCAGCTCCAATTCCCACTGCTAAATCGGCAATAAAATCATCGTTGGTTTCTCCTGACCTATTTTTTACAAAAATTTTCCAGCCATATGACTTTGCCAATTTAGCCGCCTCCAACGCCTCAGAAACCGTTCCTATTTGATTTACTTTCAAAATCATAGCGTTGCAGGCCTTCTTTCTCTGGGCTTCTTTGAGCCGTTTTGGATTTGTCACCAATAAATCATCGCCAATAACGAGAACTTTTAACTTTTCACTTTTCACTTTTAACTTTTTCCAACCTTCCCAGTCATTCTCCGCAAATGGATCTTCTAATCCCAGAATTGGATAATTCTTGATTAACTTTTCATAATATTTCATTATACTCTCTCTGGTAAAAACACCGATTTTCATTTTATACCTTCCATTTTTAAAAAATTGGGAAGCGGCGACATCCAAAATTAGCTTAATTTTGCTGTCGTAATTTAATTTTTTAGCCGCCTCTAAAATAAGTTCTATGGCTTCTGCCGCGGATTTAATTGGCGGGGCAAATCCGCCTTCGTCGCCCAAATTCGTTGCTAATTTCCCAAATTTTCTTGCCAAAATTTCTTTTAATTGATGATAGATTTCGCTGGCAATTTGTAAATTTTGAGAAAAAGAAATTCCTTGAGGTACGAGCATAAATTCCTGAACATCCAATTCATTCCCAGCATGAGCTCCGCCATTAATAACATTAAAACAAGGTTTTGGTATTGATAGCACGTTTTCTACGATCGTAGAAAACGTGTTATTGACATAAAAAGAACCAGTTTTTATCCCGCTAAAGCGGGATAAAGAATGTAATTGAGAAATATATTTATAAGGGGCGAGATTTTCCGCCGCGGCGCCGGCTCGGCAAACAGCCAAAGATACGCCACAAGTCGCGTTGGCTCCTAATCTTGATTTATTCTCGGTTCCGTCTAACTCTAACATTAAATTATCAATTTCCTTTTGCCTTGTTGCGTTCCTGCCGATTAATTTTGGAGCAATAATTTTATTAATATTTTTTACCGCTTTCAAAACCCCTTTTCCGTCATACCTCTTTCCGCCGTCTCTCAATTCCACGGCTTCGTATTTCCCGGTTGAAGCGCCCGAAGGAACCGAAGCCAAAAATTTCCCCAAATCGGTTTTTAGTTCAACTTCAATAGTCGGATTCCCCCGCGAGTCCAAAATTTCCCTTGCCTTAATATTTTTTATTTTTGCTCTGTCATTTTGCATTTTAATTTTTGCCACAGCCCTTACTAAAGGGCTGGGCAACCCAGCCCATTAGAAATGGGCTGTGGTTGAATTTTTTTCCATAAAAATTTACTCTTTGTCTAAGAATCAATATTGATTGTCTAAAAATCAATAAAAATTGATTTTTAACGAATTTTTTAACGAAATTATTTTCTCAAATAATCGTAAGCGGCTAAGGCGGCTTTGGCGCCCTCGCCGGCCGCCGTAACAATTTGTTTGTATTTCCCGATATTGACATCGCCGGCGGCAAAAAGGCCCGGTGTCTTTGTCTGGAAAGTTTCAGAATCAACTTTTATTTCATCTCTTTCGTTAAAGTCAACTAAGCCCTTAACAAATGAGGTTGCCGGTTGATAACCAATTTCAACAAAAACGCCGTCTATGGCTAAAGTCATTTCTTTTCCCGTTTTTCTTGTCTTATAGAGCAATGCTTTAACAAATTTTTCTCCTTCAATCCTTTTTAAAATAACCGAGGTAATGACCTCGACCTTTCCTGTTTTTTTAACCGCCTCTTGATTTTCTTTCTCGACCCTAACTTCGGGACCAGTTTCTAAAATATATATTTTTTTAGCCCATTTATCAAGGGCAATAGCCGCTTCAAAACCAGAATTCCCGCCCCCAATTACGGCCACCGTTTTATTTGAAAATAAGGGAGCGTCGCAAAGGGTGCAATAGCTCACGCCCTTGCCGATAAACTCTTTTTCTCCGGGCACTTCCAATTGCCGCGGGTCAGCGCCAGAGGCAATAATTACGGTCTTTGATTCGCGTTTATCTTTGCTTTGCGTGAGCGCTAAAAAAATATTTCCCCGCTTTTCAATCTTTGCCACTTGGTCAAGTTTAATATCAATTGAAAATTTTCGCAAATGCTTCTCAAATTTTTGAATCAAGTCCAAGCCCGAAATTCCTTCAAACCCGGGATAATTTTCTATTAAGCCGGCTTTTCTCACTAATTGCCCGCCAAAATCCTTAGTGATTAAAAGAGCGTTCATTTTTTGTCTAACCGCATAAATTCCAGCCGTGATGCCCGCCGGCCCCCCGCCAACAATAATTAAATCGTACATCATAAGAGTTTTAGCCTTTGATTGTTTTTTTTCTCAAAAAAGCCGGCGTCTCCCAGAATTTTTCTTGCTCCAGTAATTCTTGTTCAGCGGCTTCCAGTTCTTTTTTTATTTGAAGAGCGTTTTTTCTGATTTGCAAATTCTCGGGGTCAGTTTTTTTTACGATTTCCTCAACCTCCTCAACCTCCTCAACCTCCTCAATATTTACTTTCTTTGGAAATTTATTTTTGGCGGCAGGATTACGGGTTTTCTTCTTTGCTTTTGGCTGAGGAGGAATTGGCAGGGTCTCTTCTGAAAAAAAATTTGACTTGCAGCCCAGGGCTAAAAGGGTGATTTTGAGATTATTTTGAATTTCTTTTTCTTCCGAAATGCCAAAAATAATTTTTGCTCCTCTTTCTCCCTTTTCAAAAATACTCTTTGAGAGTTGTTCTACTTCTGATAATCCCAAATTCCTGTCGCCGGTAATATTAAACAAAATTCCCCTGGCTCCTTGAATATCGTAGGGATAAAGGGGACACTTAAGAACGTTTTCAATTGCCTCTTTGAGCCGATTTTCGCCGCGGGCTGTAATTGAATTCAGAAAAGCCAGTTTTCTTCCACTCTTAAGAATTGTTTTGACGTCGGCAAAGTCAATGTTAATTAAGCCCGGCTCGTATATTATTTTAATCAGACCTCGGAGATTTTCAGCTAAAATTTTATTGAGCTGGGATAGGGCAATTTTTAAGGGCGTTCCTCGGTCAATTGTCTGAAAAATTCTCTCGTTGGGAATAATTGAAAAAGCGTTCAAATTGGGATTTAATTTCTCCAAGGCGGCCTTGGCAATTTCCATTTTCTTTTTCCCTTCAAAATCAAAGGGCAGGGTAAAAATTCCGTAATTTAAATTTCCCAAATTTCGCGAAAGTTTAGCAAAAACCGGAGCGGCTCCGGAACCGGTTCCTCCGCCTAAGGTGGCAACAAAAATACAAAGGTCTATTTCTTTTAATTCTTTCTTGATTCTTTCCCGCTCATTTTCAGCCGCCATCTCTCCTATTTCCGGCTTCATTCCCGTTCCCAAACCCGAAGTAACGCTTTGACCAAATTGAAATAATTTTACCTTATTTGAAATTCTTTTAAGAGCTGAGTTGTCGGTATTGGCAACTAAGAAAATAGCTTTCTTTAACTGCAAAGCAATTTCGGAAACAATTGAACCCCCTCCCCCGCCAATGCCGATTACTTTAACCCTGATCCTTTTAATTTTCTCCGAGGGGGGTAGTAGAGCTTCTGCTTCACTACCCCCCAAGTTATTAAAATTTAATTTTTCCTCAGCCATTGAATTATTTTACCCCGTTAGTAGAAATTTGACAAGTGCTCCGCCGAAAGCGGGACACTAATTGCCGAACCCCGTAGTAGAATTTCAACCCGCTTCGCGGAAATATTTTCAATATGGAATGGTTGAGGTTAGACCTCGGTCAACCTTACTCATATCTCAAGGCCTCGGCTGGCTCCATCCGCGATGCTTGTCTAGCGGGCAATATGCCGGATATTATTCCGGTAATAAAAGTAATGACTAAAATAACAAAAAAACCGAAAAAATCCAAAGAAGCAAAGGAAAATAATCCCCGGACGCCGAAATTTGCCGCGGCCAAACCAATTAGATAAGCAAAGGTTATTCCTAAAATAATCCCCAAAATTCCGCCCACCAAACCAATCATTCCCGACTCAATAAGGAAAAGAGACAAAATTGATTCGCTGGAAGCGCCGATTGCCTTCATAATGCCGATTTGCTTTGTTCTTTCCAAAACCGAAGTGTACATTGTATTCATAACGCCGACCGCTCCGACAACAAGAGAAACCAAAGCAATAACAACAAGAACCAGTTCTATAACAGAAAGAATATTGCCGATAATCTGGTTGGCTTTCTCCGGCGTCAGCACTGAAAAATCGCGGACAACTTCCTGTTTTTCAAGCTGGAATTTAATTTGCTTGGCAACGAGGTCAATATTCGCCCCTTTTTCAAGTTTCAAAGCCGCTGCGGAAGCCGTGCCTCTCTGCGAAGTAAGCGCCTGAAAGTCCTTATGCGACATCCAAATCTGGTTGTCTTCCTCCTGCAGACCGACCTCCGAAAAAATCCCGGCGACTTTAAAACGACGGCCCTTGATAATAAGGTCATCGCCTACTCCCGGGGGTGTCTTGAAGAGTTTAAAAGCGGCCCTATACCCTAAAATCACTTCCCTGCTATCCTCGCTCTCGGGCCACTTGCCCTCAATGAATTTGAGAGATTGGGATTCCTCGGCAACAATTTTGTATTCACGCCACGGTTGGCTGTGAAACATTACTGATTTTTTCTCGCCGTTGAATTCAACGTTTAGCACCGCAATGCTCATCGGCACCACCAGTCGGACGCCGGGTATCATTTTAAGGTTGACCAAGTCCTCTTCTTTAAATTTTTGACCGCTGGCAAGTCCCAAAAATGGATTGGTTTCTTTCCCCGGGAAAATAATTACCATGTCGGAACCGAATTGCTGAAGAAGACGGGCAACCACATTTTGAATGCCGTCGCCTAAGGCAAAAATGACAACCACCAGCATTATGCCGATGACAATACCCAAAATCGTTAACCAGCTTCTGAGCGGCCTGTATCTGATACTTTTTAATGTTAGGAGTAAAAAATTTTTGAACATATCTATTCTGTATACATTTTTCTTTGCGCTTGATGATTTTTAACTATTTGACCATCTTTTAAGGCAATAATTTGGTCCGCTTTCCCGGCAATATCGGCATCGTGAGTTACAATAACTAAAGTTTTTTTCTGAATTTTATTTAAATTAGTTAAGAGCTCTAAAATTTTATTGCCGGTGGCCGAATCCAGATTCCCGGTCGGTTCATCTCCTAAAATTATTTCCGGGTCATTGCTTAAAGCCCGTAAAAGAGCCACTCTTTGCTGTTCTCCTCCGGACAACTCAAAGGGCCTGTGAGTCACTCTTTCTTGCAAGCCAATCTCTTGAATTTGTTTTTTCAGTCGCTCTGAATTAATGTTTTTCCCGGCAAAAACAGCCGGTAACGTAATATTCTCGTAAGCGGTTAGCCAGGGCATTAAATTGTATTGCTGGAAAACAAAACCGAATTTTTTAGAGCGCAACTCGGCTCTTTCCTCGTCTTTTAACAAGGATACGTCCTTGCCTTCCAGAAAAATCCGGCCGGAACTCGGCCGGTCAAGAAGACCGAGCATATTTAAAACCGTTGTTTTGCCCGAACCGCTGGCGCCGATAATGGCCGTAAAATCGCCCTTCCAAATATTAATGCTTAAGCCCTTCAAAACCTGCGTCTCCATATTGCCAAGTTTAAAAATTTTCCAAATATTGCTTAATTTTAGAAGCGGTTCTCTTAAATCCATGCCGCAAACCGGGTCGGTTTTAGAATTTTGTTTATTATTGAGCATATTTTAGTCCGCAGAGACAGCGATTGTTTGTCCCTCTGTAAGTCCTTTTATGACCTCAATTGAGTCGCCGTCGGAAATTCCTACTTCTATTTCTACTTCTTT
>JAHIOY010000028.1 GCA_018894495.1 Patescibacteria group bacterium | reverse complement strand
TTTTAAATTAATCAACTTTAACAAAAAATTGCATTTCTCAACGCTGAACTTGTCTTTATATAATTCCTTGGCTTTCAATACCTCATTTCTGGCTTTGTTATTTTCTTTCATTTCCATAAACAAAAAAAGTCCTAAGTTAAAATGGGAAGCAGTATCATTTGGATTTATTTCTATTGCTTTTCTGTATTCTTTTTCTGCCTCAGGAAATCTTTTTAACTCCCCGAAGAAATTTCCTAAATTGAAATGAACATTACTCTCATATTCTCCAAAATAACCTAAATTAATATCTCTTATTTTAATATTCTCCTGCTCTTCCATTTCTTTTATCCATTCTTTTAAAGGCAAAGGTTTTGGAAAATTTATATCGTTCACATATTTTTTATTTCCTTCTAATTCTACTAATGATACCACATGCTTAGGGACATCTACCGGTCCACTTTTGAAACCATAATGCTCAAAGACCCTGCCGAGAAAATTGGTAAATACGGCGCAATTAGGTGCCGAAGTTTCGGGAGACTCGGGAAGAAAACCAAATTGTTTTTTAAATTCTTGAATAGATTTAATAACTCCTTCCTCTAATTCTTTTGGCGGAAGTAAGAATTCTTTGTTTTCTTCTTCGCGCTTTCTATTTTCTTTAAAATATTCTTGGACTTCGGGTGGTAATTTTTCAAAAAATTTATTATGTAATCCAAACAGTTCTTCTTTTACTGTTTTGTGAATAAAACTCATTATTTCAAATTCTTCTTCTTCTCTTTTTTCAGGAGATAATTTTTTGAACCAGTCAGATTCTCTAAAATCATATTTCTTAGCTGGATACTCCATCATAATGCCTTCTTTTTCTCCAACACCTATTTCTTCTGTCTTCTTTTTCTTTGCCGCTCCAAATGTTTCGGCTGAAAATTCTTGGATAAGTTCTTTTATTTCTTCTTTCAAAAAAGTTAAACCTGACCTTTTTTCTGGTCCTGTTTCAATTTCTCTTTCAAATAATTTTTGCTCAATTCTCTCTGGCATATAAAGTCATTTTATTTTTTTTAATCTTTCTTTAAGCCTTCCAAATTTCTCTTCATATAAAGGTTTTGTTTCAATATATTTTTTGAAAGCATAAACCCTTAAGGCGGGAAAAACGATTGGATTTCTTTGATATAAAATCTGGCAATTTTGAGTAATGCCAAATAAAAGTAAAGGGCTTGCTTTTTTTAGATTTACTAAATCAATTTTTTCTGATTTGAAAGCCGGCATTAAATCGCAAATCAATTTTGCTTCTTCCATTAAGTCCAATTCTTTTTTACTTAAATAGGCAATGTCAAAATCGCTCTCTTTATGCAATTTCCCAGAGATTCTTGAACCAAAAAGCAAAAGAAGTTCTAAAGAGTATTTTTTAACAATCTCTTTTATTAATTTTTTTTCTTTAGTTGCATTCTCTTTTACTTCCTCCTTAATTAAAATTGAAAAATCTTTTAGCATAATTTTTTTTACTCCACCGTGCAACTTTTTGCCAGGTTGCGAGGCTTGTCAATATCGCAGCCGAGGAGCGCCGCCATATAATAGGCAAAAAGCTGGAGAGGGATTACAGAAAGCATTGGCGTTAACATTTCCAAGGTTTTAGGAATAAAAATAACATCGTCAGCTATTTCCTTTATTTCTTTATTGCCTTCGGTAGCAATGGCGAGCACAGGACCTCCCCGAGCTTTTATTTCTTGGATATTAGAAATCATTTTTTCATAGACAGAATCCGAGGGGCATAAAGCAATTGTTGGAAAATTCTCGTCAATGAGCGCTAAGGGTCCGTGTTTCAGTTCCCCGCCGGCCGCTCCTTCGGCATGCAAATAACTAATTTCCTTTAGTTTTAGCGCTCCCTCTAAGGCAATCGGAAAATTATATTTTCTGCCAATAAACCAGAAGTTTTTAAATTCGCTATATTTCTTTGCTAATTTTTCAATTTGAGGGGCGGATTTTAAAACTTGGCGGGCAAATTCCGGGAGATTTGAAAGTTCAGAAATAATTCTCCCTCCGGTAACTAAACTCATATTCCTCTGTCTTCCTAAATAGACCGTCAGCATAGCCAAAGTTGTCAGTTGTCCTAAAAATGCCTTTGTTGAAGCAACGGCGATTTCGGGTCCTGAACGAATATAAACCCCGGAGCCGGTTTCCCTTGCCATGGAAGAACCGACAACGTTAGTAATTCCGATTGTCAAAACCCCCTTCTTTTTCATTTCTTTCAAAGCGGCCAAAGTATCGGCTGTCTCTCCGGACTGGGAAATGAAAATTACGGCGGTCTTTTCATCAACCATTGGTTTGCGATAGCGAAATTCCGAAGCCACGTCCACTTCGGCCGAAATTCCGGCATATTCCTCTAACATATATTTTCCGATTCTGGCGGCATAGTTTGCCGTTCCGCAGGCAATTAAAATCAGCCGATTAATTTTCTTCAATTGAGCGGAAACCGAATCTAACCCACCCAATTTAACCGCGCCTTCCTCAAACAATAATCTTCCCCTTATCGCGTTCTCAATCGTTTCCGGCTGAGCCATTATTTCCTTTAACATAAAATGGGGACATTCACCTTTCTCTGTCTCCTCAGCGGTAAATTCCAAAAATACAGGGATTTTCTCTTTAATAACTCGGAGGTCGTCTTGACTAACTGTCGCTATTTCATAATCATCTAAATTAATAATTCTTCTGGCGTATGGAGCGATGGCCGTCGGGTCTGAGGCAAGAATATATTCGCCGTTGTTAATTCCAATCAACAAGGGAGATGAAAGCCGGGCGGCAACGATTTTTTCCGGGTCATTTCCGGCGACCACTAATAAACCATAAGTTCCTCTGACGTCTTTTAGGGCTCTTCTAACCGCTTCTTCCAATAAATTACCCTGAAAATATTTTTCAATCAAATGAGCAAGAACTTCGGTGTCTGTCCCTGAAGAAAATGTATGCCCTTCTTTAATCAATTGCTCCTTTAAGTCCCGGTAATTTTCAATAATTCCGTTGTGAACTAAAAAAATATTTCTTTTGCAATCCTGATGAGGATGGGCATTAATTTCCGTAACCGCTCCATGCGTTGCCCATCTTATTTGTCCTAGTCCCCAATTTCCTTTTAGAGGCTGATTTTCCAATTTCTTTTCCAAGTTCTCTAATTTTCCTACCGCCTTGACGCAGGCGAGATTAAACCCGTCGCCAATCAAAACGCCGGCCGAGTCGTAGCCGCCGTAACTTTGCCGCCTTAGTCCATCCATTATTATAGGCAAGGCGTCTTTTTTGCCGATGTAGCCAGAAACTCTACACATAGAAATCAACGAATATCGAATCAATTACGAATTTACGAATAAACGAATTCGTTTATTCGAAACAAATTCGTTATCGCTGATTACGATATTTATTAGTTTGCCGGGGACAAAAATGAATTTTTTAATTTCTTTGCTCCCGAACCATTTTTTAACCTTTTCTCTTTCTAATGTCAATTTTTTGGCTTCCTCTTCAGAAATTCCTGCCTCTACCTCAATTTTATCCCGAACTTTTCCATTGACTTGAATGATAAAAGTAATTACTGCTTCTTTTGTTAACTCTTTTTTATATTTTGGCCATTTTTCCTGAAAGATTGATTTAAATTCTGGCAACGTCAAACCTCGCCAACTTGTCGACGTCAAACCTCGACAGCCTCTAATCTTTTGCCATAATTCTTCAGTTAAATGAGGAGCGAAAGGAGATAATAATTTAACGACTAATTTCAAACTTCTAATTTCTAATGCCGGTTGCTTTACCAGTTCGTTTACCAAAATCATCAAAGCTGAAATTGCGGTATTAAATCTAAAATTTTCAATATCTTCAGTTACTTTTTTAATTGTTTGGTGAAACAATCTTTCAAGTTTCTCATTCTTCACATTCAAGTTTCTAGAAAACTTTCGTTTTCTATACAATGACATTTGACATTTGACATTTGACATTAATTTCCACACTTTCTTTAAAAATCTGCTACATCCCTCAATCCCTCTCGTGTCCCAGGCAGTTGTCGCCTCAAAGGGACCCATAAACATCTCGTAAAGCCGCATGGTGTCAGCCCCGTATTTTTTAATCGTCTCATCAATGGGAATAACGTTGCCCTTTGACTTTGACATTTTTTGGCCGTCAGGTCCCAAGATAGTCCCCTGATGACGCAATTTTAAAAATGGCTCTTTAAAACTGATGCGCCTCAAATCCTTCAAAACCTTGGTAAAAAATCTGGCGTAGAGAAGATGCATTACCGCGTGCTCGGCTCCGCCAACATAGAGGTCAACCGGCAGCCAGCTTCTCAGTTTTTCTTTAGCGGCAAATTTTTTGTCGTTTTTGGGGTCAGCATATCTCAAATAGTACCAAGAAGAACAAACAAAAGTATCCATCGTATCGGTTTCCCTTTGCGCCGAGCCCCCGCATTTCGGACAGGTTGTCTCAACAAATTTTCGCGACTTAGCCAGAGGAGATTTACCTTCGCCGACAGGCAAATAATCTTTAATTTTAGGCAACAGTACTGGCAGTTCTTTTTCAGGAACCGGCTGCCAACCGCATTTTTGACAAGAAATCATCGGTATCGGCGCTCCCCAATATCTCTGGCGGGAAATTAGCCAGTCCCTTAATTTATAATGAACTCTCTTTTTAGCTAATCCCTTTTTCTCTAATCCTGCCCCGATTTCCTGCCGAGCTATTTCTGAATTCATTCCATCAAATCTTCCAGAATTTGTCAAATAGCCCTCGCCTTCATAAGCCCTTTCAAATCTTCCATCTGAGACAACTAAAGGCGCTCTCTCTGGCAGTTTTTTTTCTTGTAAAATGGGCTTTATCACTTCTACCATTGGCAGATTATACTTCCTGGCAAATTCAAAATCCCTTTGGTCGTGGCAAGGAACAGCCATAATCGCGCCTGTGCCGTAATGGAATAAAACATAATCAGCAACAAAAATTGGAATTTCTCTGTTATTTACCGGATTTATGGCTTTTACCTCCTTAATTTCAACTCCGGTTTTATCCTTAACCTCAGAAAGACGCTCCCTTTCAGTTTTTCTTTTGCTTTGTTCAATATATTCTTCAACAAATTTAAGATTTGAGATTTGAGATTTGAGATTTGAGATAATTGGATGTTCCGGCGCCACCACTAAATAAGTAGCTCCAAACAAGGTATCAGCCCGTGTCGTAAACACGGGAATTTCGAATTTCGAATTTCGAATTTCGAATTTAATCTCGTATCCTTCGCTTTTTCCAATCCAATTTCTCTGCATTGTTTTTGTCCTTTCCGGCCAATCAATGCCCTCTAAATCCTTTAACAAATCTTCAGCATAATCAGTAATTTTAAAAAGCCATTGTTCAATTTCCTTTTGAATGACTTCCGAACCGCACCTTTCGCATTTTCCATCCACCACCTGCTCGTTTGCCAAAACCGTTTTACAGGAAGGACAAAAATTGCAGGCAACCTTTGCCCGCTCAGCCAGTCCCTTTTTGAAAAGTTGCAAAAACATCCACTGGGTCCATTTATAATACTCTGGCTCGCAAGTGATTATTTCTCTTTCCCAATCATAAGTGGCGCCGATTGTTCTTAATTGCTTCCTTATCAGCCGAATATTTTTATAGGTCCAGGTTTTGGGATGAATTTTCCTCTTAATTGCCGCATTTTCCGCAGGCAAGCCAAAGGCGTCAAAGCCCATCGGATGCAAAACATTAAAGCCCTTCATTTTAAAATATCGGCTTACAATGTCTGAACCAATGTAGCCATGCAAATGGCCGACATGCAGACCTTCGCCTGAAGGATAGGGAAACATATCTAAACAATAAAAATTCTTCTTTCTTTTGATTTTATCAGCCGTCTTGTACAAGCCCGTTTTCCCCCAAATTTTCTGCCATTTTTTCTCAATCCGTTGAGGATTATACATAGTAGTTGAATTCTAACACAAAAAATCCCAAGCTTCAACCTTAGAATTTT
>JAHIOY010000027.1 GCA_018894495.1 Patescibacteria group bacterium | reverse complement strand
AGGCGGCGTCAACTTCTCTCAAAAATCTTTCCGCATTTTCTTTATTTTCTGTCACTATGGCTTCTGAATGTTTTGTTGTGTAAAAGTTTATAAAATCAATCGCCTCGTCTAAATTTTTGACTGTTTTTATCGCCATTTTTAAAGAAAGAAATTCAAAGCCAAAATTTGCTTTTTTAGCTCTTTTTAAAAAGGGGTACTTTAATTTTTGCAAGACCCTATAACTTTCAGGGTCGGCAAACAATTCGACGTTGTATTTCACCAATTCCTTAGTTAATTTTTGAAGAACCGATTCTAATATCTTAACATGAACCACCAAAGTATCCAAAGCATTGCAAACCGAAGGTCTTGAGACCTTTGCGTTAACTACAATTCTCACTGCCATATCAATCAACCACGGATAAAATTCTTTTTTCATTAAGCAAAAGCCGGTCATGTCTCGGGTCAGCAGTGTCCATTTTTTTTAAATCTTTTTGATTTTCTCTGATAATTTTCTGTAAATTTTCCTCTAAATTTTCCCCTATCAATCTTAAAACCTCGTTTCTTTGAGAAAAAGAAGAAAAAGCAAGATGGGACTGAGCTTTTTTTGCTTTTGAAAGAAGATTAAAAAGTCCCTTCTTTGTCATATCTTTCTTTTAATATTATGATTGTTTGCGCTTTGAGCCGCTTGCTCAAAAATTTCATATATTTTCTTTTCTTTTAATGTCTCCAAGAATTTTTCTGTCACCCCGCCCTTAGAAGCAACCATTTTAATCAAATCTTTGGGATTTTTCTTTTCCTTTCTTTGATATAATATAGCGCCAAAAAATGTCCCAGCCAAAAGTTTTGAGATAAATTTTTCTGAGAAACCGAGCCGTTCAAAACTTTTTAGCAGTAAGTCCTCAAAAAAATATAAATAGCCGGGACCGCATCCTGATATTAAAGTGGCTTGGGATATTAAATTTTCATCTTTGACTCTAATTTCTTCACCTAATGCTTTAAAAATCTTTTTTACATTCCTTGTTTCGTTAGATGATAACCCCTGCTCCTTCCAAACTATTACTCCTTTGCCAATCTTAACCATAAGATTTGGCATTGCCCGAACAATTTTTTTTACTCCCAAAATTTTCTTTATTGAACTTGCTTCCACTCCCGCCATAATAGAAATGACAATTTTATTTTTTGGAAAACTAACTTCTTTTCCGAAAGAAAGAAAATCTTGGGGTTTTATTGCCAGAATAATAAAATCACTTTGCTTTAAGACTTCATTAATTTCCGATGCCTTCACTTTATATTTTTGAGAAATTTCTCTTTCTTTCTTTTTATCCTTATCGTTTATCAAAATCTGATTTTTCGAAAAAACTCTTTCTTTTAAAATTTGTTCCAAAATAGCGCTTCCCATTGTCCCACATCCAATAATTCCAATTTTAATTGTTTCGAAATTTGTGAATTTCGAAAAATTTATTTCTCCTTTCATGCGAGTTAGACCAATATTAAATTATTACTGTGAATAACTTCTTTTTGAAAAACTTTTTTAATACAATTCCTGTCTTTTATTTTATCCCCACACCTTTTTGAATACCCCACCCAAAGGTGTGGGGATTTATTTAAAATTTCCAACTTTTCAAACGGGTAATTTACCATGCCAATTCCAATCAAATCCCCTGATAAATCGCAAATATCCACATAATCTTTCTCATCAAATTTTCCACTTACTTTTCTGATACCCACCGCCAAAAGACTCTTCCTTTGCAAAATGGCTTGCTTGGCTCCTTCATCAATAACTAATTTACTCCCTGAAAAACCCCTAATAAGCATCCATTTTTGTTTTTCCGAAAGATTGTTCTTTAATGAAATAATTTTCGTTCCAATCTTTTTTCCTGAAAGCAGATCTTTTATAGAATTTTCTTTGAGTCCATTGATGACAAAGGTCTCTATCCCAGCGGAACTTGCCAATTTGGCCGCTCTCAATTTTGACAGCATTCCTCCTCGGCCAAACTTACTGGTTTTTTGGAAGCAAAATCTTTTTTCAATTTCCTTATTTGCATTTTCTATCACTTTTATCACTTCGTTTGAATCTTCTGCTCTATAAATTCCGTCCACCGTGGAAAGCAAAATTAATTTAGAAGAATCAGTAAGAACGGCAACCGCCGCGGCTAACGAATCATTGTCGCCAAAACTTTGCTCGCCAAAAATTAAAGGGTCATATTCATTGATTATGGGAATTATATTTTTTTCACAAAGTTCTTTCAGGAAAACTTTTAAGTTTTCACACTTTTTCCTGTCCGCAAACATATCCCTGGCAAGAAGAAGCTGCGCCATCTTTAAATTAAATTGAGCAAATATTTCTTTATAGCAGCTAATCAATTCTACCTGTCCAACGGTTGCGAGAATTCCGTTATGTAGAGGTCTAACCTCTACATCAGTTGCAAGAAGGGCTGAGCCCTGCTTTTGCTTGAGGGTCTTTTTTCCGAACCCGATGGCCCCGGAGGAAATAATGTAGAAAAAATAGCCCTTTTTAGAAAGCTCAGCAATTTGTTTTGCGATATTAAAAATTTGCTTTTTATTAACTCCAAGCCGCTCATTTAAAATAACATTGGTGCCGATTTTAACCGTGTTTTTTTCCATTTTGAGCTAAATAAGGAGTTGGCGAGGTTTGACGTTGCCAGTCGCTGACAGTTCCCTTACCCCAGTCAGTTCCCTTATTTCAATATAATGTCTTTGTATTGCAGAATGTCTTTATAGGTGATGAGAATATACAAGAGTATAAGCCCGACTAAACCTGCGGCATTAACCTTTCTTTCAAATATTGAAGAAACCCTTTTTTTGAACACGGCTTCATAGCCCAAAAAAATCAACCTTCCGCCGTCCAAAGCCGGCAGGGGCAGTAAATTGGTTATGGCCAGGGCCAGAGAAAGCAAAGCAATTAAATTAAAAATCTCCCCTAATCCCGTTTCTTGAATTACCAGTTTTGTGATGGCAAAAATTCCGACTATGCCCGTTGTTTGGCTGGCAATGGGTGAAATTGACTGAGTCAAAATGGAAACCTTAATTAAATTATAAAGCGCGGTCAAGCTGTAGTGAACGAGGTTTGCTGAATGCAAAAAACCAGAAAAAATTTTATCTAAAATACCGCTGTATCTAATTTCAGCGAGCTCCCGAAGTCCTACGCCTATTTTTGCTCCGGTTTCAGACGGCTTTGTTTCCGGAAAAACAACTATTTCCCTTGTTTCTTTTGTTCTCAAATTTTTAACTTTCAATAAAACCTCTTTTCCTTCGTTAGTTTTAATTAACCCGGTAAACTCCTTGGTGCTTTTTAATTCCGAACCATTTGCTTTCAATATCAGGTCATAAGGAATTAGTTTTGCTCTTTCGGCTGGCGAATCAGGAAGCACCGCAGAGACCATTGTAAAATTATTTTGAGAACCAAAGGGAAATTTATAATTAAAAATCAAGCCCTGATAAGTAGAAAAATTATTGAACCCCAGGATGAAATAAAAAATGACCACCGCGGATAAAATGCCAACCAAAACCCCTCCAGAGACAATCAAGGTTCTCGTCGGCAAGGACTTTGAAGCAAAACTCTCTGAGTCCTTTGAGTCCTTTTCGGTTTTGACTTCCTCGCCGTAAATTTTGTTAAAACCGCCAAAAGGAATTAGATTTAATGAGTAAATGGTTGAGTTGGTCTGTATATCTTTGGGGCCCAAAATAAATTTCCTATTTCCTCTTTCAGTATAAACACCAAGAGCCCGCGGCGGCAGACCTAAGCCAAACTCCTCAACCTTGACTCCGGAAAATTTAGCCAAAATAAAATGGCCAAACTCATGAGAAAGGATAAGAAAACTCAAAATTAAAATAAATATTAAAATAGCGCTCATCATATTCTTTATTCCATTATTTCTTTTTTCTTTCTCTCCCCTATTTCTTCAATCTTCTTATTATATTCATCAACCAACTCTTGCAATTCATCTTTCCCCCTAAATTTATCATCCTCTCTGATTTTTCCCTCTTTAAATTTTCCTTGGAGCTCGGCCCAGGCCTCCTCTCGCCATCGCCTCACTGTCTTTTTTGCCTCCTCTTGTTTTTGAGATATTAGCCGCAATAAATCCTTACGATACTCCTGGGTTAACGGCGGTAAATTTACTCTAACCGCATCTTTGTCAACAATCGGATTTGCTCCGGTTCCCGTTCTTTCTAAAGCCCTGACAATTCCTTCAAGATAGGATTTATCCCAGGGTTGAATCAGGAGCTGCCTCGGCTCGGGAATTGATACTAAGGCCAATTGTTTCAAAGGAAATTTTTGACCAAAACATTCCACAATAACGTCTTCAACCAAAGAAGGAGTGGCTCGCGATGTCCTAAATTTGGCTAATTCTTTTTCTAAAAAATTAATAACCTTAGCCAATTCCGGCTTAATTTTATTGATTATTTCTTTATGGTCCATATTATAAATTTATTATTTTACGGCCCAATTTTCTTTCTGCTTATCTATATTGCTTGGCAAATAACTTTCAGTTGTTCCGTCGCCAACCTTTGGTCTCAATCTTGTTTTACAGAGGTCGGGTCTCTGAGAGTGTCTGATTTTTTATAACAGTTTCACAAAACCTAAATCTTTTACTTTTTTGTAAAGTTTTTCATCAGCAGTAACGAATTTGCAACCAAAATCTAATGCCACAATTATATAAGCTCCATCATAAACAGTTATCTCTTTATCTCTGGCGAAATTGGCAACCCTTCCCATATCTTTAAAGTTCAAATGGACAATTCTTATCCCAAAGTTCTCAAGCGCCTCTAGGGCTAAAGTAATTTCCGCATTTGAGAAATCTTTTTTAAATCTAAAAAGATTGGCGAGCTCATAAACAAGGAGAGTCGGGGCCATGATGATTTCTTTTTTCTCGGCCTGTAAATCCCGATAATATAAAGACGAAGAAGTATTCTCTTCTTCTATAAACCATTTAGCAATAACCGAAGCATCTAATACTATCATCGATAATGTCTATCTCTAAAATAACGAATAATTTCGGTAGAACTCCTTTTTCCGGTCTTTATTTTGTGTCTCTTTCTTATCTCCTCCATTATCCGAAGAACTTCTTTTTTCTTTTTCAAATCTGTTTCCTCAATTTCCTCAATTTTTAATTCCTGAGTTTTTAAGACAACCATATTTTAAAATTTACCCTTTTTAATAAAATTGTCAACATTTTTCTAATAAATTTTTAATCTTTTCATAATCTCTCGTTCCACACTATCATTTTTTCATAATTCCAGCATTAAATTTTCCAAAGCTAATCTTTGATTGATATTTTGGGTTGTGGCTAAGAAATTTATCCTTTGTCCAAATTGGAGAATATTTTTTAATTTTGACATAGAGAAATTTTTAAAATTTGCGTCTTCCCTGCCCTGTATTTTTGAAATCAAAACCTTTCTTAAATACCAAAGCCAAATTTCCAAAATTTCTCCAGCAAAGCGGGATCCCGCCGGATTCTCTGATATTTTTTTTGCGTATTGAAAGCGAATGGCTAAATCGGAATTCGCGATTTTAATCACGTCTGAAACCGCCTTTCGGTATTCCTCAATTTTTTCTGGTTTCAAAAGGAAGTCAAGGGCAAAACCGGGTCTCCCGAGGGAAATTTCAGCAATTTCTTTTGCCTTTTCCTCGGAAAGTCCTTTGGAAATTAAATAGTTCTCAATTTCCGAGCCGGCCACCGGGTAAAATTTGATTGTCTGGCACCTGGAAATAATTGTTGGAAGCAAGGTCTGAGGATATTGGGTTACTAAAATTAAAATTGCTTTGCCTCTCGGCTCCTCTAAGGTTTTTAAAAGACATGTCTGCGCTTGAAAATTCATTAAGTGGGCATTGTCTATGAGCGCTCCTTTAAAAGGGGCTGAAAGATTCTTTAAAGACAGTCGCCAGCTCAACTCCCTAATTTGGGAAATCTTAATTTCTCCGTCAGTTGGTCCGATAAAAACAAAGTCAGGATGAACCGCTTCTCCAAGCTCTTTTCCAAATAAAAGAGAAAGAAGTTCAAGGGCGAGCTTTTTCTTTCCTAATTTTTCCGGGCCGGAAAATAAATAAGCATGAGATAGTTTTCCTGTCTCAGCTAATTTTTTAAAAATTCCCCATTGTTTTTGATGACCAATTATCATAAAATCCAAAATCCAAATTTCAAAATCCAAAATAAATCCAAAATTCAAATATTTAAATTCTAAACTTATCGGTTTTGAATTTTGAATTTTGGGCTTTGAATTTATTTTGTGCTTTGGATTTTGTGCTTTGAATTTTATCGTTTACTCATTATGCTTTTTTTATAGACGTCCAAATTTTCTAAGACCACCCCTGTTCCTTTAGCAACGCAAGATAAGGCCTCATTGGCTAAAATAAAAGGAACGCCGATTGACTCTGAAATTTTTTTATCTAAATTTCTAAGCATAGAACCGCCTCCGGCCAAGACTCCTCCTTTATCCATAATATCAGCTGACAATTCAGGGGGGGTCTCCCTCAAAACAATTTTTATTACCTGTATAATTTCAGAAATAACGTCGGAAACCGCTTCGCAAACTTCATTTGAGGAAATTTTGAGGTTTTTCGGCAAACCCGAAATTAAATCCCGGCCCCGAATTTCAAGTTCTCTTTCTTCGCTCTCCGGCAAAGCCGTGCCAATTTTTACCTTTATTTCTTCGGCTGTTTGCTCGCCAATTGCCAAATTATATTTTCTCTTGATGAAGTCAGAAATTGCTTTATCCATTTTATCGCCAGCAATCCTGGCTGATTGCCAATTAACGATTCCGCCCAAAGAAATTACTGCCACCTCGGAGGTTCCGCCGCCAATGTCAACAATCAGGTTTCCCGAGCAATCATTGATTGTAATCCCGGCTCCGATGGCCGATAAAATCGGTTCCTTTGCCACATAAACATCCCTAGCTCCGGCGGCCAGACCGGCCTCAATAACTGCCCGCCTTTCGGTTGAGGTGATGCCAGCCGGAACGCCTATCATCAGTTCCGGTTTAAACAGCCGAAAATGGCCCAAGACCTTGTCAATAAAATATTTAAGCATTGCCTGAGTCACCAGATAATCAGCAATTACTCCTTCTCTTAAAGGCCGATATACCTTGATGGCATCCGGCGTTCTGCCAATCATTTCTTTTGCCAACGTTCCAACAGCCAAAATTTTATTTTCGGCTAAGGAAACGGCAACAACCGAGGGTTCTTGAAAAACAATCCCTTTTTTAGGAACAAAAACAACCGAGTTACAGGTTCCGAGGTCAATGCCAATTTTTCTGATAAACATAAGCGCTTCGCTAAATTAAAAATGAAAAATGAAAAACTAAAAACGACAATTTAAAATTTAAAATTTTTAATTTTTCATTGTCATTTTTCATTTTTCATTTTTAGTTTTTAATTCTCTTTATATCCGCCCCTAATTGCTGTAATCGTTCTTCAATGCGCTCATATCCCCTATCAATTTGGGAAATATTTTCAATTATTGTTTTCCCTTTGGCAGCCAGCCCGGCGATAATTAAGGAAGCGCCTGCCCTTATGTCCCAGGACTCAATCCTTGAACCCTGCAACCGCGTCTTGCCAAAAATGAATACCCGATGCGGGTCAACGAGTTCAATGTCCGCTCCCATCTTTCTCAATTCCTGGGTAAAATTTAAACGATTTTCATAAAGCGGGTCATGAATTATGCTTCTTCCTTGGGCTTGAGTTAAAAGAGGAATCAAGGGAGGAATTAAATCAGTGGGAAAGCCGGGAAAAGGAAGCGCCTGAACCTTGACTGACTGAAAATTTTCGGACTTACTAACGAGCAAAGAATTGTCGGATCCCTGCTTAAACTTTACCCCAATTTCTTCCAATTTGTCTAAAAAGGAAACTAAATGCTCTCTGTTCACATTTTTTATTTTAGACACGCCGCCGGTAATAGCTGAAGCAATTATGAATGTCCCTGCCTCCAGAGGGTCGGGAATAATTTTGTGTTCTACGCCTCTTAATTTTTTTACCCCCTCAATCGAAATCTGATTGGTTCCGAGTCCCTCTATTTTTGCGCCCATTTCCTTTAAAAATTTTCCCGTATCTTGAACTTGGGGTTCGCAAGCGGCAATCTTAATAATTGTTTTCCCTTGGGCTAAGACCGCGGCCAGCATCAGATTTTCGGTAGCCGTAACGGAAAATTCTTTTAAAACCACTTCCTTTCCCAAAATTTTCTTGGCTTTGAAGTCATAAAACTCCTCTTTGCGAGAAATTTGGGCGCCTAAGTCCTTCAGAGAAATAAGATGGGTTGAAATTGGCCTTAAGCCAATTCTGTCGCCGCCGGGATGAGGAAACCTAAAATTTTTGAACCTTGATAAAAAGGGCCCGATTAATAAAACTGAGATTCGGCTTTTCTGGACTTCCTCAAAATCCAGTTTCTGAGGGTCTACATTGCTATTATTTATTTTTATTCTTCTCTTAGCCAACCATTCAATTCGCGAACCCATTTTTTCCAAAATCTTGAGCAGACCTAAAACATCGGAAACCAAGGGCAGTCCATCAATAATGCAATCTTCAGTGCAAAGCAAGCTGGCTGCCAAAACGCCGCCGGCCGCATTTTTGTATCCCTTGATTTCCACCTCTCCCTTTAATGGTCTACCTCCCTCAATGACGAATCTCTCTGGCATACTCTGATTATATTTTCTTTGCGAGATTATGTCAAATAAAAAAGAATGCAACGAGCTCTTTCCTCGTTACATTTTTTATTAAATACGAAACTTTGGTTTAAACCTATTTAAAAATAAATTAACTCTGGAGTTCAGCGATCTTGGACTGAGTCTGTTGGATTAATTGCTTCAGAAGTTGAATAATCTTCTGCTGAATTTCAGTAATCTTAGCTTTTATTTCTTCAACTGTCATTTCTTCAATCGGTTTTTCTTT
>JAHIOY010000026.1 GCA_018894495.1 Patescibacteria group bacterium | reverse complement strand
TGTCTTATCTGGGATAACGCCAGATGGCATAAATCAAAACAACTGAGAGAAAAATTAAAGAAAAATAATTCTCTTAAACATATTCACCTGATTAACTTCCCGCGGCGAGGAAGAAATAAAACACAGAGAGCCGAAAGAGGTTTTGAGGGGGGTATTGCAAGGAGAAAAGAAAATTGCTACTATTATAAAAGAGGTTAGAAATCTGCTAAAATAAATTAAACGACTATGAATAAACAAGATTTAATAAAAAAAATTGAAGAAGCTCGTGACTCCCGGCTTATTACTTATATTACAGGGGATCGTCAACCCTTTGCTACAAGAATTGCTGACGAGGTAGTTCCCATATTTAATCGGCATTTAGAAAATTTTGGTCATCAAAAGAAGATAAGTTTATTTCTTTATACCAGAGGTGGTGACATGGTTGCTCCCTTAAGATTGGTAAAGCTTATTAGAAGTTATACTCAAGATTTTGAGTTAATTATTCCTTACAGAGCTCATTCTGCCGGGACCCTAATTGCCTTGGGAGCAAATAAAATTTTGATGGGGAAATTGGGTGAGTTAAGTCCGACTGATCCCTCAACGATGCATCCCTTTAATCCCGTTAATCCTCAAAATCCTCAGCAGAAATTAGAAATCAACGTAGAAGATATTAATTCTTATTTTCTTTTAGCTAAAGAAAAGGCAGGTGTAAAAAATGAGCAAATGAATGAAATTTATAAACAACTGGGAGAAAAGCTTCATCCTTTATCTCTGGGAAATGCTTATCGAGCGATTAGAATGGCAAAACAAATTGCAGAAAAATTATTAAGAATTCATATAAAAAACGAGGAAAGGATTAAGAAAATTGTTAATGCGATAACTAGCGATATTTGTATTCACGGTTATCCTATAACAAGAGACGAGGCTAAAGATTTAGGGCTTGAGATTGAAGAACCCGATGCGGCTCTAGAAAAAGACATATGGGATTTATATGATGCTTACGCCAAAGAGATGAAACTTGGCATACCATTTCACCCATTAGAGATACTTGACGATAAAGAAATGGCAGAAGTAAAGTATACAGGGGCTTATATTGAAAGTGATGATTTATCAAATCAATTTATATTTAAAGGTAAAGTTCAAAAAACAATTCGGGATAATAAACCGGCAATTGATATGCATATTGATTCCCAGAAATGGGAACAAATAAAATAAAATTTCAAACATAATTCTAAAATATGTCTATTGAAACTACCGCAAAATATCAAACAGATCAAGATTCAACCCAATGCTTAATTCCTTTTTCTGTTGAGGAAAATAAACTGTTTCTTCCTGATTTGGGGGATGGAGTTTTAGAATTGGAGAAAATATTTCATTTTGAACTTCCTCAAGTTCAGGCTAAGACGAAACTTAAAGGGTGGGGACTTTTTAAAGGATTAAAGATTGATGAAAAAGATATCAAGGTGGTTAAAATCAACGAAAAAAAGTATAAAAACGCCATCCTGTTTTTCGCCAAAAAGATTCAGAACGGCACGCTTGGCAAACTCAAGTTGATGAAGCTTTTGTACTTCCTTGATTTTGATTTTTTTGAAAAATATGGGCGTTCCGTGACCGGCGATGAATACCTGCGTTTTGAATATGGGCCGGTGCCGCGTATGGGAGAAAAAATGTTGAAGAAAATGTCCGGCAATGAAATTAAAATTACCAAGCGCAAGGTGGCTCTCGGACTTAATGACCAAATGCACATTGAGGCATTAAAAGATTTTGACATAAATGTCTTTACCAAAGAAGAACTGCTTATGTTAGAAGAGGTGGCTGATAAATGGGAGAAGTTTGCCGGCGCGGAGATGAAAAATGCAAGTCACGGAGAGGCGCCATGGATTGCGACAAAGCCGAATGGTGTTATTGATTATAATCTTGTGTATTATCGCAATAAATACGGCGAGATGGCAAAAATATAACGGTTATATGTGGTATGAGGATTGTCCGTCATAATGATATTGTAAAAGATTTGAGAAACTTGCGGCGCTTCACGGCGCCGCTTGATTCGTTAGAGGCATGGGAGCGTCTTTTTTGTTTGAAGGGATTACATGAGACGCCAGCTATTGATGCCTTTCCTGGTTTTGGAGAGCGGAAAATTTACAAAGCGCGCGTTGTGCCGTTGCGAGAAAATATCGGTAAATCAAAAGGTTATCGCGTGGTATTTCAAATGATAGACGATGAAAGTTGTAAAATTTTAGTATTTTCTCGTCACGGCACCTACAAATCCGAACAGGAATTAATAAACTTAGTGAAAGAAAGGGTTAGTTGAAATCCAAAAACAAATCGTTGAAAAATCCCAGCACCAGAGCATAGCTCGGTGCGGGACTTCGCTTTCCGCGGCGCAGGAATACCCCGACTCGCGTTTGACAAAATATGACATATAAACTATGATAATGACAAAGTATAGTAAGACACGGAAACATAGTCGAGTTTCCCGGTAAAAATAAGCATAAAAACAATCATATGAACGGAACTATCAAGACACTTACGGACAGAGGATTCGGATTTATTTCTCGCGAAGGCGAAGCAAAGGATCTATTCTTCCATTCCAAGGAATTGAATAGTGTGACGTTTGACGAATTGAAGGTTGGCGATGAAGTCACCTTTGAAGTCGTTAAAGGTGAAAAAGGATTGGCCGCCACAAAGGTATCGCGCGTATAAGTTTGAAGTAATTCCGGGCCTGTAGTTTAGTGGAAGAACACCTCATTTGCAATGAGGAGATCGTGGGTCCGATTCCCACCGGGTCCACTAACTAAATGGCCGCTAGTAGATTTTTTCCGAAAGAAAAAAATCACGCAGTAGATTTTTTCCGAAAGAAAAAAATCACGTAAAGGTCGACCCCAGTAGTAGAGCGAAGCTCACTACGGGGCAAGAAAATTAATATTTAAAATAAATTTTATGATTCAAGATTGGACTACGATAACTATCCAAGCCCTTCAAAGCGCCTGGCAGATATTTTTGGTTTTTATTCCCAAACTACTTGGCGCGCTCATTATTTTTGTCGTCGGCTGGCTTATCGCTATCGCAATTGGACGACTCGTTGCAGGAATCTTGGTTCAGCTAAAATTTAACCGGATTTTTGAAAGAACGGGTTGGAAAGACGCCTTAGAGAAAGCGGAATTAAAAGTTAACCCTTCAGAATTTATCGGGGCGATTTTCAAATGGATTTTGGTCATCGTCTTTTTATCGGCGGCGGTTGACGTTTTGGGGTTTTATCAATTCGCGGTGTTATTGAATAGTTTTATTAGTTGGCTTCCGAATTTAATTGTCGCCATTGCGATTTTTGTTGTTGCTATTATCGTGGCTGATATTATTGAAAAAGTTGTCAGGGCGAGTGTCAAAAAAATCGGGGTGGACTATGCTGGATTTTTTGGGACGGTTTCTCGCTGGGCAATTTATATTTTTGCCTTATTGACGATTTTAGCTCAACTGGGAGTAGCGGCATCCATTATCAATGCCATTGTTTTTGGTTTTGTTGGAATGCTTGTTTTATCTTTAGGATTGGCTTTCGGACTTGGCGGCAAAGATGCGGCGGCAAAGTTAATTGAAGAATTAAAGGCGAAGATTTCAGAAAAATAATTTTTGCATTGGAAAAATCAGCCCCCATATCAAATTTTTGGCGCGGGGCTGGTTTTTTTTCGCTAAAATTGATAAAAAGCCAAAAATGAGTTAAATTGAAAGCGAAGCCCCGTAGTGATATGAATTATAAAGATTTACAAAAAATACAAAAGGAGTCCACGGAGCAGGTTCTGCCGCAGCAGAAAAAGGTTTTGTCTGCTTCGGATAAAATTCGGCGAAAAACCAGCAACTTGCCTGACCCGGCGCATCCGCCAATGGGCTGGCAAGACAATAAGGGTTACGACCATATTTTTCCATGGATTCATTTACCGCGTTTACATCCGTTGAACCACGGCGACACGGTTATTTTCAACGCGCCGGAAAAACCGGCGAATCAGTTAATTTTGGGCGACAATCTTGAGGTCTTGCGGACTTTGCCGAGCGAATCAATTGGCTTGATTTACATTGACCCGCCGTTTTTCTCGGGCAGGAATTACAATGTCATCTGGGGCGATACCAACGAAGTCCGCTCGTTTTACGATATTTGGGAAGGCGGGATTGATTCGTATTTGGTCTGGCTCAACGCCCGGATTTGGGAAATGCGCCGCGTTTTGAAAAAAACCGGGTCGGTTTATGTTCATTGCGACTGGCACGCCAGCCATTACATCAAAACCGAAATGGACAAAATTTTCGGGTATGATAATTTTAAAAATGAACTAGTGTGGCATTACGATATTGGAACCGGACCGAAAAAAGACTTTAAGAAAAAACACGATATAATTCTGAGATATACAAAAACGGAAGATTATAATTTTAATCAAATAAAAATATCATCTCGTAATCCAGAGAGATATAATCTTATAGATGAAAAAGGAAGAAATTATTTTATAAGAGGTGATAGTGGAAAAAAATGTTATCTTGATGAGGGTATTCCGTGTGATGATATTTGGAGTTTTTTAGAAGATGATTCTGTAAGAACCCTCAATTCAATGGCTAAAGAAAGAGTTGGCTATCCTACTCAAAAACCAGAAGCGCTTTTGGAAAGAATTATTAAAGCGTCATCCAACGAGGGCGATATTGTGGCTGATTTTTTCTGTGGCGGCGGCACGACATTGGCCGTGGCGCAGAAATTAAAAAGAAATTTTATCGGCTGCGATTCTTCGCGCGTGGCGGTTTCTGTTTCGCTTGACAGATTAGTAAAAGTTGGCGAGGAAATAAGCGGAGTAAAAAGCAATATAGCGAAGCCGCAAAAAGTTTCACTTAAAAAAGATTTGTTTTCGAAAGAGGCGTTCCAATTAAAAATTCAAGCAGATAAATTAGTAGAAAAAGTGCCAAATATTGAAGTTTCGTATCTCGGCGTTTATCCAACGGAAAAATTTGCCACCCTGCCGCAAAACGATTTTGCGGATTTCGTTTTGACTTGCTATGGCGCCAGTAAAAATACCGCTC
>JAHIOY010000025.1 GCA_018894495.1 Patescibacteria group bacterium | reverse complement strand
GCAAAAAGATGACCAAAATATAGAAAAGGAGTTTTCAATAAAACCCCTTCATATTTTTGAATATTTTGCGCAAAAGATTGATTATCTTTTTAAAACTAAACAATTAAGTATTGCCAAAGAATATCTTAATAATTATCTAACTTATCTTGATAATCGCTCAATCATTTTTCTAGTAGTATTTGAAGAAATTTTTCCAAAAATTCTGGAGTGGCATTTTGAAATTTGGAAGAAAAAGTATGAGTATTTAAACAAAAAAGAGAAATTAGATGAATGTGGCAGTTATAGTAAGCTGTCAAGAATTTTAGACTCAATAGTTGAAAAAATAGAAGAGCGTTCCTTGAAAGAAAGAGAAGGTTTTTCTTTTTTTGAACAGTTAAAAAAACACATTGATAAATATCAAAAAGAGATTATAGGAGAACATTATTATGCGGAATACTTTTTTATGAATATTTCTTGTCCAGTATTTTTTGAAAATGTTACGGTTTCACCGGAAGAATATGATATCTGGGAAGACTATTTTCCGGAAGAATGGAAGATTACCAAAACCAATTTAGAAAATGAAGAGAACATTGTATCAAAAGTATCTTTACATGAATTTTTGCGATGGGCTCAAAATAGAATTTGGCAGGCAAAGGAAGATTTTGACAGAAATTTGGACGATGTATCACACAATCTTTTTCCAGAAGTAGAGCCAGTATTATGGGCGAGGATTTTAATCTTTGTTTTCCCTCCATACGGCGAAAATAGAGTTAAATCCGTTATAGAAAGACCTTGGAATTTCGGTTTTGTTGGTAGGATTAGAACATATTCGAGAGATTCCAGAGATAACGAGGAAGAATTCAATAAAAAAATGAGCGCAATGATGCGAACGGAAAAAAAAGCAGGAACGAAAAATACTTTTGATTTGATTTTTTATTTGGCGAAAATATACCCATTATTTAATCAGTTTTCAAAAGAAAATTTAGAGAAATATATAAATGACCTTAAAGAATTAAAATATGAAAAAGAAAGTAAAGAAGAAAATAAAAGATTGCGACTTCTCAATATTTTTGAGGAAATGTTAGAATTTAAACAATAATTTTCTGGAATGGAAATCGGCGTGTGCCAGATTCCCGCTTCGCTAAAAGATACGAGGGACAAGTCGCTGGCACGAAATTCGGCGGCGGCGGAAACCCCAGTAGTAGTCCCTCGCTAAACTCGGGACACTACAGGGCAGGAGCGAGGGCAGGCAAAAATTTAGTTTTGGGCAATAAATTTATGAATCACAATAAACAAATAACTTATACGTTTATAGATGCGTCAAATCTATTTTACGGCGGAGAAAAAAGTTTAGGGTGGAAAATAGATTATCAGAAACTACTGAAATACTTAAAAGAGAAATATGAAATTTCTAAAGCCCTTTATTTTGGCGGCGTTGAAATTCACAATTTTAAATACGATTATTTAAATAATCATACCGTGTCTATAGATGAGCTTGAAAAATATCTGGTTAATTTAGTCAGAAATGAAACCAATAAATTAAATGAAGCAGAACTTGCCTTAATCGCCCGCCATTTACAGCGAGTTCGTTTTTATTTAAAACTTAAACAATTTGGTTATGAGTTATACTTGAAACCGGTAAAACTTTACGAACAAGACGATGGCACAAGCAAACGAAAAGCGAATTGCGATGTTGAGATGGCGTTTTATTTGATGAAAGAAAAGGAAAATTTTAATAGAGTGATTGTACTTTCCGGCGACGGCGATTTTCTGCCAGTTTTTAAATATTTAAAAAAACAGGGCAAGGAAGTTATTATTTTAGCCCGTGCGCCGAGAACCGCCAAAGAAATTCGGCAGTTTGCCGGCGCGAATTTTAGGGATTTTGAGTATTTGAAATATCGTCTGAAGATGGATGAAAAAAAATAAATAGGACGGACTCATATAGAATCCGCCCCACGTTTAGTGATTATAGAATAGCAAATGAGCAATATGTGTCAAGTTCATCAAGGGCTTGCAAAGGTAAAAATTATAAAATATGGCGGAAAATATAATTAAAGCAGAGGCGAAAGCCCGGATTGAAAAATTGAAAAAGGTGATTTCGCATCATCGCTATTTATATCATGTTTTGGACAGGCAGGAAATTTCTGACGCGGTTTTGGATTCTTTGAAGCACGAGCTTTATAAATTAGAACAGCAGTTTCCGGAATTTATAACTCCGGATTCGCCGACTCAGCGGGTGGGCGGCAAACCCTTGGCCGGCTTCAAAAAAGTCAGCCATAAAACTCGGATGCTTTCAATGGAGGATGTTTTTTCGGCTGAGGAATTAAACGACTGGGAAGATTATTTGAAAAGATTGCTTCCCGAAGAAAAACTTGATTATTTTGCCGAATTGAAAATTGACGGCTTTGCCATTTCTTTAATTTATGAAAACGGGCTTTTCAAAGTTGGCTCAACCAGAGGCGATGGAAAAATCGGCGAAGACGTAACCCAGAATTTAAAAACAATTGAATCAATTCCCTTAAAATTGGAAATTCGCGGGAGACCGCCGAATAAACAAATTGAAGAAAAAATAAGAAAGTTGATTGAGCGGGGAGAAATAGAGATTCGCGGCGAGGTATATATGAATTTAAAGGACTTTGAGCGGCTAAACAAAGAATTGGCCAAAAAAGGAGAAAAGACCTTTGCCAATCCCCGAAATTTGGCTGCTGGTTCCATTAGGCAGTTGAACCCGATATTGGCGGCCTCCAGACCCCTAAAATTTTTAGCCTACGCTCTTGTTACTGACTTGGGTCAGAAAAAGCATTCGGAAGAGCACCAGATTTTGCCGGTTTTGGGATTTAAAACAGACAAGGGGGGTAGTAGAGCTTTTGCTTCACTACCCCCCAAGGGAAATGAATACCAAAATTTAGCCCAGGTGAAGGAATTTTGGAAGGAGGCGGTAAAAAACAGAGAAAAATTTCCCTTTCAGATTGACGGCGTGGTGGTGAATGTCAATAATAATTCTCTTTTTCAGGAACTGGGCGTGGTTGGCAAAGCCCCTAGGGGAGTCCGGGCCTTTAAATTTTCTCCCCAGCAGGCAACAACGAGCGTTGAGGACATAAAACTCCATGTGGGTAGAACCGGAGCCATAACGCCGGTAGCGGTTTTAAAACCGGTCGGCATTGGCGGGGTGACAATTTCCCGAGCCACTTTACATAACGAAGACGAAATAAAACGGCTGGGAGTGAAAATTGGCGATACGGTCATTGTCGGCCGGGCCGGGGATGTAATACCTCGTGTAATTAAGGTCTTGCCGGAATTGAGGACAGGCAAAGAAAAAGAGTTTAAAATGCCAAAAAATTGCCCGGTTTGCCAAACAGAACTGGTAAAACCCGAAAAGGAAGTCATCTGGCGCTGCCAAAATCCAAAATGCCCGGCTCGTAAAAGGGAATATTTTGAGCATTTTGTTTCGGCCGACGGCTTTAATATTATTGGTTTGGGTCCCAAAATCATAGATAAATTATTAGATGAGGGTTTAATTTCTGACTCCGCTGACCTCTTTACGTTGGAAATAGGAGATATTATACCCTTGGAGAGATTTGCCGAAAAATCAGCCCAAAACTTAATTTCCGCCATTCAAGCCAAAAAGAAAATTACTTTGCCAAAATTTATTTATGCCTTAGGCATCCGAAACGCTGGCGTGGAAACAGCTCAGGATTTGGCTGAGCGTTTTGAAACACTCGGAAAATTAAAAAACGCTTCCCTTGAGGACTTGCAAAAAATAAGTGATGTGGGACCCATTGTCGGGAAATCAATTTACGACTTCTTTCAAGAAAAGAGAAACTTGGAATTTTTGGAAAAATTAAAAAAGGTGGGAGTGGAAATAGAAAGTTTAAAGTTTAAAGTTAAAAGTTTAAAGTTGAGGGGATTGACATTTGTCTTAACTGGGAGTTTAGAGTCAATGAGTAGAGGGGAGGCGAAAGAAAAAATCAGATTGCGGGGTGGCGAGGTTTCGGAATCGGTTTCCAAAAAAACTGACTATGTTGTCGTCGGCAAAGAGCCCGGCTCCAAATACGAGCGAGCGAAGCGGTTAGGAATAAAGATTGTTAATGAAAAGGAGTTTTTAGCAATGTTAAAATAGCTAATACAAATTAAGCGAAGTCCCGTAGTGAGCTACGCTCTACTACTGGGACGATAAGGCAAAAAAATTAGGAGTGAAAATTGTCGCCGAACAAGAATTTTTAAAGCTCATCAAATGACTAAGATTAAAATGGAGAATACTAAGAAAATAAATTTTTTCAAGTTTTTATTTCTGAAAAATTCAGAAATAAAGAAGATGAAATTTTGGTCTTGGCCGTTATTCCTTCCTTATATTCCAGTCATCCGATTGCTCATACCATTATTGATTATGCTAAAGAAAAAAACATTCCCAGTGGATTTTTCCCGAGTGGATTTTTCCCGAGTGGATTTTTCCCGAAGGAAAAATCACGAAAGGAAAAATCACGAATCAATGAACCGGAAAGCTTTGAGGAATATGGCGGCAGGGGAATGTCAGCTTTTTATAAAAATAAAAAGATTATAATAGGTAAATTATCTTTTTTTCAGGACTTAAAAATTAAAATAAATCAGCAGCAGCTTTCCGAAATAAAGAAAATAACGTTAAAACGATTTAACGTTACCCTGGTTGCCTACAACCATGAATTGGTTGGTTTTATAGCCTTAGTTGACGAACTCAGGCCAAAAATAAAAGAGACGATGGAAGAATTAAAAAAAATGGGCGTAGAAAAAACCGTGATGCTCACCGGCGATAACGAGCAAATCGCTCAAAGAATATCTGAGGAAATAGGGATTGATGAGTTCCATGCTAATCTTTTACCAAAGGATAAATTGGAATATTATAAAAAATACTCCAATAAAGAACAAGTTTTTATCCCGCCCCTTCAGAAGGGGCGGGATAAAGAATATACGGTGGCAATGGTTGGCGATGGAGTAAATGACGCGCCCGTCTTAGCTTTGGCAGATATTGGAATCGCTATGGGCGCCATTGGTTCGGATGCGGCAATTGAAGCCGCTGACATTGCCATGATGAAAGATGATTTGTCCCAAATTCCGGAATTGATAAAAATCGGTCGTTCGGCGATGGGAGTTATTCGTCAAAACCTCTTAATGTGGGGTGTCTTAAATATCTTAGGTTTTTCATTAGTTTTCCTGCATATTCTTAATCCTTCTGGCGCCGCAACTTATAATTTTATTACTGATTTTATTCCGATTTTTAATTCCTTAAGGATTTTTAAGTAATAATATTTTTTTCGTTGATAAAAATGTCAAACCAATTTAGAAGTTTCATACATAAACCTTTAAAATTTAATGATTTTAGGACTTTGCCCAAAAGTAGAACCTTAAATATTCTATACTCCTGAACTTTGCCATGGCAAAGTTCAGGAGTATAGAAGAAATAAGGAAATATATTGGGTAAAGAAAGTGTTTAAGGTAGAATAAAGGTAGAACCTTAGACGTTATTAAACGCTATCAGGGTATGAAATTTCTAAATTGCTCAACTAAATTTTTTAATTTTTTCAAAATTAAAAGAATATGAAATTATCATATTGGAACGACATTTTCGTTGATAAAAATTGCCAAGAAGAAGATTTTTTGGTAGAATTAAAAGAGAAAATCAAGGAATTGGAGACGTTTTAGACCACATCATTATCACCAAGAGTAAGGTTTTCAGTTTTAAGGAGAAAAAGTTGATTTAACAAACTCTCTTGACAGAGTATTTTGATGTACGCTATTATGGACATAATAAAGTCGCCATTTAGTAATAGAAAGTAATGTACATAGGCAAAATTTCCTTCGGAAATTTTGCGCTATTTGTCTAAATTTTTGACTTTGTCAAAAATTTAGACGCTTTATAGGAATTTCGATCAAAGATTGAAATTCCTATACAATAAAAGGTAAATATGAACACAAAAACTACTCTGTCTATCACTGAGGCAAGAAAAAAATTTTTTGATATAGCAAAAGAAGTCCAAAAACCGGGGCAATATTTTACATTGACTGAAAGAGGCCGGCCCAAGGCCGTAATTATGTCGGCCGAAGAATTTGAATCATGGCAGGAAACATTAGAAGTGATGCGTGAATTTCCTGATTTAGACAAAGATATTGCGGAAGTTGACCGCGCCGTTAAAAGCGGAGAATATAAAAACTGGACAACCCTTGAAGAATTACTTAAAGAGTATGGTTATATCTTGGCCGATAAAGGAAAAAATAAATATAATGTATCAATTAAAAATAAAGCAAAGGGCAAAAAAGCAACTCGCAAAAATTCCAAAAATTTATCAAGATAAGATTTTGGCCGCACTGCCAATTATTCAACAAAACCCCTTTCATGGTAAAAAACTCGGCGGTAAATTAATAGGCGCTTATTCCTATCGTG
>JAHIOY010000024.1 GCA_018894495.1 Patescibacteria group bacterium | reverse complement strand
GTTCGCCTTCTTTAAGAAAACCGGTTCTCTTTTGATTTTCTTGAAAAACTAAAATAAAGCTTTCGAAGATGCCGGCCCGACCCAAAATGCGAGGAGTTATTTCTTTCCAGGAAACGCGCTTAATCATATCGGGCATATTATCTTTATCGGCATCGGCAAAATAAGTTAAACTTTTTCTAATATGTATCAAATTTGAAGATAATTTTTTATACTTTTTATCGTAAAGATTGAAAACTTCTATTAGAGAAAGTGTTTGCAGTATAAAATATAAATCTATAAAATCTCTTTTTGCGCCTCTTTCGCTTATTGCCGCTAATTTCATTGCCGCAATATCTTTTGTTCCCGCAATGCCAATGCCTTCATAATTAAAAGGTTTTTCTAAAAGTGGATACGAGTAATAAAACAAACTGAATTTTACATCGCCTAATTTTCCCAAAATCGTTCCCCAATCTAAACGTTCGTGTTTATAGGACTTAAACTGGCTTATTTTATTTAAAAAAATTTGAGCTTTAAATTTTTTGTTTGTAAAAAAATCAAGGTCATAAGAAACACGATGTCCAAGTTGCAATGCCAAAGCGGTACCGCCGGCCAAGTAGGCATTTTTCAATATTTTGGCCTCGCCTAATAGGGCCAAGTTTTCTCGAATCTGCTTTGATAGCGCTTGTTCAAACATAATATTTTCTCTTTTTGGATGTTTAATATTAACGCCCAATAAACGGCGCTTTTTTTAGAAATGCCTCTTCTTTTCATAAGGGTGTGTTTAATTTGCGACTTCCGAAAATTATCCATCATCCATTTTACGGCTTTTTCATCTCCATATTCTAAAATTCTTTCAATAACATAATAGGGATATTTCTCCGCATCAAGTTTTTTAAAATTAATGTCCCAAAAATATTTGCGCAGGAATTCAGGGCAGGGTTTGTTTGAAGATATTCTCATGATCGCAATTATAGCATAAAATTCCCTAAAAACTAACACGAGATATATCTATTTTCCGCTTATTTAAGCCCTGTAAATAAGTCGTTTAAATTGACGGTAGAAATGGAGGAAGGTGTTTCAGGGGTTTTGTTTTTGGGGCTAAATCCTTGCGGATTAACAAAAGCAAAAAGGCGGAAATTATACTAAAACTGCCGACTAAAATAAAAATTAGCTCAAATCCAAAAGCGGCGACCATGAGCCCGCCGATTGCTCCGAAAATTCCCACGCCAAAGCCCAGAGAGGCGCCGCTAATGCTCCATTCAAACGCCTCTTTTCCTTTGTCAATGTGTCGGGTAAAAATGGCTAACCAGGGGGGCATTGCCAATGCCTGACCAATGGCGTGAAAAAATTGAAAAAAATATATATGCCAGGCATAAGAAGAAATTAAGAAACCAAAAGCCGAAAGCCCGGTGATAAAAGTTCCCCAGAACATAAACCAGAAATCATCTTTTTCGCCGTGGTTTTTATCTAAATATCGGCCGATAGGAATTTGCAAAATTGACTTTGTCACCCAAAAAATTAAAGTAGCAAAACCAGCTATTTTTGCTCCCTCAATAGTGTTGCCAAAAGCAATTTTATCCACCAAAAATATGGCAAAAACCGGAGCCAACAGTCCCCAGCCCGAAAACAAAACAAAATCACTGATTATCAGGGTCTTAATAACTTTATTGATTGATTTTAGCATTCTACTTATCTGTTAATTTTTTTACCCCGTTAGAAAATCTCTTTCTAACGGGGCTTTGCCGCTTTTCGCCGGCTTTTTTGCAAATACAGAATAATGAGCAAAAGCGGCACCCAAACCACTGCCCAGACAATAACTTCAATTACAAAATAACCGAGCATTCTTAAAAATGTCAAAAGGTCTTCCATGGCATCAATCAAAAAATTTGTTTGTCTCCAGCCGCTTGGCAACGGTTTTTCAGAGAGTCCAAGGTTAATCTCAATTGTCGCCATTTTTGCTTCCCTTTCAAGGCATTGTTTCTGTCCCTGTATTTTCCTTAGTTCGTCTCTAACCCGAGTCAAGTCCCTTTGGGCTTCCAGCGCCTCGGAAATTGTTCCCTTCCTTTCCATCAATTTTAGCAACTCATCCTCCTCTTCCTCTAAATTTTTTAATCGTGGCCCTAAATCGCAGTATTCTTCCTTTATATTCCGGCTGCTGGTCTTTTCATAGAGCACTTTCTTCCCTAATTCCTTAAAATAAATTGTCGCTTCCTCAAAATTTTCAACCGGAACCAGAACAGTAATTGAAGCAAAAGACGTCTCTTCTCTTTGAGTAATGGCGCTTTGCGCAATTTCGCCATCTTTTTCTTCGGTAAATTTAAAAATTTTTTCTTGCGACTCTTTTATATCCTTTACCAGTAAATTAAGAGTATTGGTTTTGACTTCAAGGCAAGAAGAATTTGAAGACGAATTTTCCGCCGCGGCTAAATCGGCAGTTGTAAAAAATAAGCCAATGGCAAAAATAATACCCAAACCAATTAATATTTTTTTGTTCATAGATTTTTTTTATTTTCCAATCCTAAAATTTTAGCAGTTATATCAATTATATGTTTGACTACGATAGGTTGTTAAGAGTAATATCTTAACAACTATGCTACAAAAACTTCATAAAAACGCCAAGACCAATTATAGCATCCGCAAAGAAATAAAGGAAAGCAATTTGTCAGTCTCCGCTCTGGCCGAGAAATTCCACATCTCTTGGTTAACCGCCAAGAAATGGAAAGAGAGAGCATCGCTTGAAGACAAATCGTCCCGTCCCGATAAAATACGAACTACTCTTACCGAAAAAGAAGAAGATCTGATTTTGTTTGAAAGAAAGAAGTTCAAGAAGACGGTTGATGAAATATATCTGACTTTGGAAAAAGATATTCCAAATCTTTATCCCCAGAAAGTCTATCGCTGCGTCAGGAGATACGGATTGTCTTCCTTGCCGGAAGAATTTGTCTTGGCAGAAAGAAAGATCAGGAAATTTAGAAAATACACTATCGGCTATATTCACATAGACACCCTGTTTTCCCCCAAAATAGCCAAGAAACGCTACTATATCTTCACCGCTATAGATAGAGTGTCAAAGGCCGCATATCTCTGGATAGCCGACCGAAAGACTAAAGAAATGGGGGCAAGATTTTTGAGAAAAGTTTTGAAATTTTATCCGTACGCGATACACTACATCTTGACTGACAACGGCTTCGAGTTTTCATACAAAGCTCTTTCGAAAGGAAGGAAAACGAAAAAAGTCCATCCATTTGACATTATTTGTAAAGAGAATAAAATTGAACACAGAACAATCAAGTTTAAACATCCTTGGACAAACGGAATGGTTGAGAGGTTTAATGGCAAAATCAAAAGCAAGGTTTTCAAAAGATACATACTGGCAGACAGGCAAGACTTGGAAATCAAACTGACCGAATATCTGAACCGCTACAAT
>JAHIOY010000023.1 GCA_018894495.1 Patescibacteria group bacterium | reverse complement strand
TAATTTTTATCAATATCATAAGCAATATATTTTCTGTTGGTTTTTAGTGCCGCAATACAAGTTGTTCCAGCGCCCACGAAAGGGTCAATTACAACATCTCCTTCGAATGTATAAAGCTGAATAGTGCGGTAGGGTAGTTCAACCGGAAAGGGGGCAGGATGTCCTATTTTACTTGCTCGTTCTGCTGAAAACTTCCAGACGCTTTTTGTAAATTCTAAAAATTCCTCTTTCGAGATGGTGCTTTTTCTTTTGTGCGGATTTGCACGAGTAAATGTATCTTTACAAAAAACGAGAATATATTCATGGACATCTCGCAACACCGGATTTCTTGCCTCCAAATAAGTTCCCCAAGCAGTAGAAGAACTAGCACTAGAACCTTTATCCCAAAGTAGCTCGCCTCTCATCAAAAAACCAATATCATGCATATCTTCAATAATATAACTATGAAGAGGCAAATAAGGCTTCCTGCCTAAATTTGCAATATTTATACAAGCTCTACCGCCGGGGACCAAAACCCTGTATGTTTCTTTGAATACCCGTTTTAATAAATCTCTATATTCTTTAAGAGATAAATTTTCATCGTACATTTTACCAACATTATAAGGCGGCGAAGTAACCATCAAATGAACGCTATTATCTGGAAGTTCTGTCATCGCCTCACTGCTTTTGCAAAAAACTTTGTTTATATTTTGAGGTTCAATTGGATTTTCAACATATTCAACATCTTTTCCATTATTTAACCCCTCATAAAGCTTGCTGTTATAAAATTTTGACGAATCATGGTTAATTCGACCCGGTGCACCAAAGGCGCTGGTTTGCGTTCCATTTTTTCTTTTATAATTATGGTATATCATACTAATCTTCTTTCCAGTAATCTACCCATCTTTTATATGGGTTAAACTCTATCGTTGTCTTTTTCCATAGTATTTCTATGGTCTTGGTATCTTTGTCTCTAACTAAACTTGATAGCGCTTCTTTAGTAATCTCCGCGCCCCTCGGGTTTGTTCCCGGTTTTGGAAGTTGAATATAATTTTCTCTCCCTATTCGATCGAACAACCTTCGCTGAGATTCCAATGGAATATAGTAAAATCCTCCTACGCTCCCCCAATTAATTTGTATAAATAATATATCGTAACTGGGATAATAATTTTTACGAAATTCGTATGCTTTTTGGGCATCAACCGTCCAAACTAGTTTGACTCCTCCAAATCTAGTACCAGTTATTGTTTTAATAGAGACGGGTACTCCAAAAAGATTAGCATCAATTTCTGGTTTGGTTATAGGGATTTCTGTCTCAACATTTTCCTTCCCAAATTTATAAATAAGCAGTGCAGTAATAATCTTTTCGCGCAAAGAACCGACCTCCATTCCAATTTTTCCAGCTCTTGAGCTTTCTAATTCCGCTAACTGAAATAAATGTGGCAGGCGACCCCTAATTTTATCTATCAACTTTTCATCATTAAAAACTTCTATTAGTTTGCTTGACATGTTTTTTTATTTTATTAACTCCTCTATCGAAACACCCAGCGCTTTGGCAATTTTTGCCATAACAAGCACAGACGGTTTTTTAATTACATTGCTTTCAATTTTCGTTAGAGTAGTGTATTTAACGCCGGATTTCTTGGCAAAATCCTCTTGCGATAAACCTTGCTTGTTGCGATACTTTTTTATATTTTCGCCTATGTTGATTTCGGTTGCCATATTTTCAATAATTTGATAGTATGTAAGTGATATGTTATCCTTTCAATACAATGATACCAAATAAAATGAAAACAATCAAACAAAAAATAAAGAAAAGCCCGCTTCTGGCCAAAATAAAGTTCGAGCCGACATTTTTTCAGGTTCTTTGGCGGTTTGCCTTTTCGCTTAGCGAGGCGCAAACCGCCAAAGAACCTGGCCGAAAAGTTTTCGGAGAAATGTTAGATCGGATTTGCGCTGGCGAAGCCAGCGGAATTTTGGCTTGGCATCCGGACAGATTAGCCAGAAATTCAATTGACGGCGGAAAAATAATCTATCTGCTGGACACAGGAAAACTTTTGGATTTGAAATTTCCGACATTTTGGTTTGACTCAACCCCGCAAGGAAAATTTATGCTGTCTATCGCTTTCGGCCAAAGTAAGTATTACATTGATAATCTTTCTGAAAATATCAAACGAGGACACCGCCAAAAACTGCGAAAAGGAATTTGGCCCGGCTTCGCGCCTCTTGGCTATCTCAATAATCACCGAACAAAAGAAATAGATTTGGACAAAGAAAAATCCCCGTTTATCAAAAAAGCGTTCGAACTTTACGCCACCGGCGAATATACACTAAAAGCCGTAAGGCAGTTTTTGGCGGACAGCGGAATTTCAAGTTATAGGAAAAGACCACTTTCTGTTTCCTGTGTCCAGCGATTTCTCAAAAATCATTTTTACTATGGAGTATTTAGGTTTAACAACGAATTTTATCAAGGAAGCCACGAGCCAATTATTTCCAAGAACCCCGCCCTCTATGTCCTTGTAAATTCTACTCTAATCTTTCAAAAACATAATCTGAATAATTCCAAAAACACAGATTGAAATAAAAGTTTAGAGGGCGGGGTTTCTTTGCCGGACGATTGGGCGGAAAATATGTTTGCTGAAATAGATAGGGAAAAAGAGCAAACTAAAAATGAAAGTGAAATTTTTGTTCAAAATCTCCAAAATCAAAAAGCCAAAGTTGAGCAGAAAATTGAAAACTTGTTAGACCTCTATATTGCTGGCGGGGTGTTAACGATTGAAGAATATCAAGCCAAGAAACAAAAACTGCTCAACGAAAAACTGGATATTGAGCAAAAAATTAGAGATTTTGAACAAACGGGGAATAATTGGCTCGAACCGATGAAAAAGATGATTTTTGAGGCGAAACAAGCCAAAATTCTATTGTCGCAAGGCGACAATCAGCAAATCCTAACATTTCTAAAAAATGTCGGCTCGAACTTTATTTTGAAAGACAAAAAATTCAATTTCGTGCCTAAAATCGGCTGGCGAGCCCACGTAGCGGGCGAGCCAGAAACAACTTTTACCACTTGGCGGAGGGGGTGAGATTCGAACTCACGGTGACCTTTCAGCCACAATGGTTTTCGAAACCATCCCTTTCAACCACTCAGGCACCCCTCCCTATCTATATAATTTTTCGCCCGCTTTAAAATTTCCTCACTAACCGATGTTTTGATTCCCGTTTCCTTTCCCAACCTCACCACTTCGCCCTGATAATAATCAATTTCATCTAAATTGCCTTTTTCTTTCCCTTTCCTGCCGCGGCTGACTATTGTCCAGATTTTTTGACGAAAAAAAATTAAAATCGGAAGAGGAATTTTTTCAACCAAAAAAACAAATAATTTTATGGGATATGGCGATAAATTTAAGAAATTTCCGCCAGCCGCTCTTACTACTCTTATGTACTCCCTTAAGGAGTTGATTTCTTCTTTAAATGTTTCTCGTTCACCAAAACCTTCCCGGAGAGAAAGGCCATTAGCAGCCGAACTCATCCCAATTAAATTTAAAAAGAGTTTAGAAAATTCCATGTCTCTGACTTTTTCCGGCGGAATTTCCTCAGCTTCAATTCCGGCTTCCTTAAAAAGAGCGGCAATTTTTTTAGTTTCTCCCTGACCAGAGAAAACGCCAAAACACAGCCGAATCGGCAAAGAATAACCAATATAAATTTTGCTTTCCAAATTCTTTCTCTCCACCGCATTCAATAAGCTGAGCCTGATGATTTGAACTTCATTCGCTCTCTGGCCTAAAGTTTTTTCTAAGCCGTTTTTTGCCTCCTCGCCAGCTGCCAAACCATTTTGAGACAAGACCAAAACCGGCAATTTTTTTTCGTTTTTAATTTTTTGGTAATAATATTCAACTGCCGGGCCTACCGGATTTTTTATTGTCAAAAAAATAATTTCCGGCCCGCCTGCATTGCTATGCAAAGCATTGCGGGCAGGCAAAAATCCGTCCGGGAATTCAGTGTCCTTAATCGCCTTGACCTCAAACAATTCCGCCGGATGCCCCTCCTTCTTTATGTAAAGTTTTTTCTTTTGAATTATTTCAATTTCTTTTTCCCTGCCCACGCCCAAAACCTCAGCCGCTTTTTTAAACTCAAAAGCAAACATTGCTCCGGTTCTTCCGCCAACCCCAATAACCGCTATTTTGCTTTCCATTGGCTTATTTTTATTTTTTGCAATAATTGTGGTGGTGTTTATTGGAAAAAGTCCGAACTCATTTTGAACAAAATCCCGAGTGATTGCCGCTCTTCGCGCGGCAGAACCAAAACTGAACACTCCGCCTGCGTTAAAACTTCGGCGGACAAGTCGGGCAGGCAAAAAGGAGGGGAGGGAAGGAATTTTTGCCCGCCCTCGCTTTCCGATTCCAATTTTTTTCCGCCGCCGCCGAATTTCGTGCCAGTGAAACTGGCGCGCCGCCTTTACCTTTGTATCTTACTAAAAATGTGCAAGTAAATCCAGAACCATGAACGCACGAATTAAATAATCCTTTCTGCCGTATTTTGTGCTTTCGCCATGAATAATTTTGTGTCTGTTAAAACTAAACGGCGTTGCAAGAGGTTTGCCCTTTTGTGATCTTTGAAACAAAATATTCAAAAATATATCATTCGCCAAATCGTCAAGTTGAGTTGTCAAAACTTTTGGTTTTGTATTTTTGAATTGTGTTTTTCTGCCAATCTTTTTTACTTTTCCTGTTTTGCCGTCAATCCAATCATCATAATCGCAGTCCCACTGAATATCTTTTGAATTTAGATAATCAGTCAAAGCCCCGTCAATTTGAGTTATCAATGTCGGCAAAACAACATTCGCTCCATTTACGCCTTTCTTACTCGCCATTTTTACAACCTCAACACAATCAGCCAAAATTTTATATCGTTTTTCCAACAAAGGTTTATTTTTCCAATCGTCCACCATTCCCTCTAAGTTCTGCCAATTTTTTGCCTCAAAATATTTGATAAACAAGCCATTGACGGCTTTATCCTGCCTACCTTTCTTTTTATCAAGTTTCACTACTTCAAAAATAAAAGGCATTGGAAAACTCGGTATGATGAACCATTTGTATTTTTGTAAAACTCCAACGGCTTTTTGTTCGGCGATATTATATGTCTTCTGAAAATTCGCCCAATAGTTTGAAAAACTATCGAATATTCTTTTGTTTTGCTCCGTCCATTTTTGCCAAAAATCAATTTGTGGGCGTAATGACTCGGCGATAATTTTTGCAGTTGCTTGATATTGCTCGATTGCTGGCTTTATAGATTCAAAAAGCCGTCTTTGCGTATCGCTAACTTGCTTGGCTACTTCTGCCAGACCTCGCATTGACTCTTGAATGTAAGAAGTGCCGTCAATGGCCTGCTGAATTACTGAAGCATAATTTTTACTGAAAGCGGTCAAGGTTTCTTGTGCCGACTTAATAATCGGCTCAAAAGTTTTTCTCAATTCCTCAATATGCTTTTCTTGTCCAATAACCAATGCTTGCTTAAAATTCTTGAAGTAATCGCCAGTATCCTGAAAATATTTGAAAGTATGACTTTCGTTTTTAACAAATGCCCTTGCTAATGCTTCAAGCTCTACATCTGATATTTTCTGAAAATCGCCAAAGCTGATTTCTGGCTTAACAAGTTGATGAAACAATATCTTGGCAACAAAATCTTTGTCTTTTAGAGCTTCCTGTAATATTTTGGCAAATTCTATTGTATCACCATAAGAAATATACTTTAGTTCAACATCGCCTAAAGTTTCGGATTTTGTTTTTGTGTTGTGGCTATTCAACGCTAAAACAACCCCTTTATTTTTCAATTGTTCTGATTTCTTCTGTAGTAAGTCCATAGAGTTTATAAATTGCCTCGTCAATTTCACTATCAAACTTTTCAATTTCAGTTTTCAATGAATGCTATTTTGTCCGTGTTCTATGAAGTTCTGTAAAATTCAGCGGTTTTTACCATAATTTTATCACCTACCACGGCGATTTTTTCTTGCTCCTTTTCTTCTGCTTCAAGTAAAGGAATTTCCATTAATGATTTTTTATCAATTTGTAATTGTCCGCCTTGTTTTTTTCCTTTATACTTGAGCTAAAAATGCCGATTCTTTAGAATCAAACGGCAGAACTTCTTTTAAAAGTCCTGTTTCATTCATTCCACCAACATTACGCCATTCAGGACTAAACAACAAATTTAAAAATATATTCACAAAGTGTCTTCAAGTTTCATTTCTATTTGATATCCTCTTCTGAGTAAAGAGGATAAACACCCCAAGTCCCATTACTATCAGGGGAACCACTATTATCTTGTTTTCTTATATCAGCACTGATCTGAACTTTTTTGACATTCGTCGAATCAGATGCCCAAAGCCTATATTGTGCTTTGAAAGTAATGGTGCTTAGGACATCACTCCGCTTATTAACATTAGTGATTTTAAAGCCCTCAAGATACTTAAAGTTCAGCATATTACTAAGAAGAGTAGCTGAATCATTTTGTCTGGAAACCCAATCTTTCGCAACCCAAGTAGTCATACCTTTCCAGTCTTGTTTCTTCCACGAGCTAGCAAATTCTGCTAACGAGAACTCGGCTGTCCCTTGTAAGTATTGAGAGGGCAACTGAAATACAAAATTGTATTTTACAGGCGAAACAGATATGGTTAAATCTTTCTTTATAACCAACTCCATAGTTTTGAAACCATATGTTTGTTTAATCAGATTACCTGTCAAATTTTCGCCATTTTTTTCCGACAAGATTCGTTATTTGTTCGGTCCCGCCTATCGGAGTGAAGAGAATTGATATTTCATACGGCCCTTTTGCAAACTCATCTCTTTGCGGAATTACCAATGTTGATGTAAAACCTCCTTTTGACACTTGTGCCTCCCCTTCAGAACCAATCCATGAAGCCGCAGTTGATCTACCCCATACATCAAAACTCGTAGCAAGCTTTGCTCCATCTGGCAGATCAGTAGTACCAACTATGGTGACATGATCATTTGAGACAGTTACATCCGTAAGTGAAATGGTGGAGTATGTTTTTGCTTTTTCTTCGTCTGCAATTTTCTTGGCTGCGGCTTCCGCCTCTGCCTTTTTTGCTTGTTCCTCGGGGCTTAATTGTTTGGGTTCTATTTTTTGTTCTGCTGCTTTTTCATTAGTGTTTAATTGTGTTTGTTTATTAGTGTCAGTTGTCATCCCAAACATGACAAAAAAGACAACAGTAGCAATACCAAAAATCAAACCGATTTTTTTCTTTGTGATTTCACCTTTGATAAAACGAGAAAAAAATGTTGGCTTAACTAGCCCAATTATTAAACAGATGAATGAAGCGAGAAATAAAAGTAAAAATAAATTTTCCATATGTTTTCTCCTTTAGTTAATTAAATTATCAACACTAACATTAAGGGCATTCGCAATTTTTTTTAATGTATCAAACGTTGGATTTTGGTTTTTACCATCTTCAATTTTAATAATCGTATTATTAGCGACATCGGCCAATCTCGCCTTTATTACTTTAATGCTACACCAAAAATCAAAAATAATAAATAACGACGCAGTAAATCATCTAAAATCTAACCGAAATAGAATAAAGTGTAAGGTAAAATAATGGTCAGAATTTCTTTGAAATATCTTTTTCTAAAATGGTATTTTTCAGCCAGAGAGATTGATTTCTTGTTTTGCCAGCGGTAATAAGTGCTTCGAGGAACCTCTAATATCTGACAGATTAACTTAATTGACCCTTTTGGTTTAACAACCTGAACAAGGTTTCTCTTCCGGCTCAAACTAAACTGGCATGCCCCAAGAATTTTTTTAAAAGTTGAATCTCAATAGTCTGTTGGCCAATAATCCTTTCTAATTCTTCTGCCTTTCTTGCTGAATTATCTTTCTTTCCTTTTTCCTCAAAGATAAATGGTCCTTTTTCAAAGAATTGTTTCTTCCAGTTAATGAGGAGTTGAGGATGAATACTGTATTGACGAGCAACCTCGGTTTGGGCTCGTCCGCTCTTGATTGCCTCGAGAATGATTTGAAACTTTAACCGAGGATTGAATTTACGTTGTTTAGACATAGGTTTATTAAGGACTTTAAGATTATTTACAATTTAACTGACAAATTTATCCTACCACATCTTTTACCTTTCTTCCAAACAGATTTAACCCCTAAAATCTCTAAAAACAAACTGTGCCCATGTCTCATTTTTGGGGTTCATGTCCTTGGCAATTTCCACTATAAAGGAGCTTCTACCTCCAAACCGGTAATTTTAAGATCAGG
>JAHIOY010000022.1 GCA_018894495.1 Patescibacteria group bacterium | reverse complement strand
TTGAATGTGCCAAATCTGAAAAAAGGAAAGAGTTAGGCCCTCTATTTTGGGACAACTATCAGAAAATCAAAGAATTTAAACATCAGATGCGGCAAGTTCCGGGCGAAATTAGTTTAGAAAATCGGGGGCGTAATAACTTAATCTTTCTTGGTTGGTATGCTCAATATGATTGTGAAGTTGCGGCTTTTTCTGCAAACAACGCCTGATTCTCATTTAATTCTACGAAAAACAGAATACGAATTTAAAAAAGAAACAATCGTCTTTTTTCAAGAAAAAGAAATCATGGACAGTTTCAAATATACACCCTTAATCATTTTTCTATTAAAAATATTTTGTATCTTGGTTCAAATGTTGGTTTTTCTGCCAGTGATGAATTCATGATTTTAATAATGTCGTCAATCGTTAGCCCTAACAGCAAGATAAAAATAGCCATTAAACCGAGTCTAAATAGATTAGACGACGAAAGTATTTTCTCTGAAATTAACCAATCTTATCTTATCGAAAGAGATGAAATTAACTTGAATCTGGTAAAGTTTGATAAAAAAATACTATCTAAGATTGCGGATAAAACGGAAATGCTTGGAAATATTTGCTATGTCAAAGATGGGATAGTGCCTTTTATACGAGAAAAATTATTAAGTGATAAAAAAATTGATGATAGGTACGTGAGGTTTGCAGGAGTAGCGGGTAAATATGTTTTACAAAAGTATTATTTTTCTTCTGAAGAAATATATCTTTGCTATGATCTTAATGAAGCCAAAAAATATATTAAAAATATATCTGAATTAAGAAAAGTTCAATTAAGAGAAAGGGGAATTTTCTTACAGAGAAAAATTTTAACTGCACAAGATAGTGCTGTATTAAAAGGTACAATAAATGAGAACAAAACCTTTGTTTCAAATTCTCTTCATTCTACTTATTTAAAAGGAGAATTTAAGGATAAATTTTCACTTGAATACATATTAGCCATAATGAATTCTAAGTTAATGAATTATTATCACGACTCTTTAAGATTAAAGGGAACAGATTTGCATCCACAAATTTTAATTAGCGATTTAAAGAAATTGCCAATTAAGAAAATCACTTTTAACAAACAAAAACCATTTATCAATCTCGTTAATAAAATTCTTGTCATTACCAAATCCGGCGATTATTTAGAAAATCCTGCAAAAAAGGAAGAAGTCAAAGAATACGAAAATCAAATTGATAAACTCGTTTATAAGATTTACGGCCTCACTCCGGAAGAAATTAAGGTTGTGGAAAAAGCCGAAAAATGAAGGTATTGGCCACGAAGAAGAGCGGTATAGGGGGTGTGGATAAATACCCCCTTGACTTATCTAGGCGTATAATATAATATTCCCAATATGGGAACAATAGTTAGTGTAACCTATACGACAAGATATGAAGTTAATAGGCAAACAAATTTTGAACAATTTCAGGGAACAGCATGTCGATGCTCGATCACAAATTGAATCATGGGAGGCAGAGGTCGAGGAAGCTCAATGGAGCTCCCCAGCCGACCTTAAGCGGAGGTATCCGAAGGCCAGCCTTTTGAAGGATCAATATGTTGTTTTCAATATTTGCTGGAATAAATATAGGTTATTAGTTCGAGTGAGTTATAAAATCAACATTGTGCTGGTGAAGAAAATCGGCACACATAAAGAATACGATAATTGGAACATAGGTTAGCAATAAAAATATGGACAAAATTAAAGTCATAAAAACTGAACAAGATTATCAAGAAGCCCTTAAACTCGTTGAGGATCTAATTGGTCGCGATCCCAATCCTGATTCTGCGGAAGGTGAACAACTTAGCCTTCTCGGCACCCTTATCCAAGATTATGAAGCGCGAGCATTTCCAGAAGCACTTCCTAACCCTATTGAAGCGATCAAATTCAGAATGGAGCAAGCTGGTCTTAGTCCAACCGACCTGGTTCCTTATCTTGGCAGCAGAAGCAGGGTGTCGGAAATCCTCTCCGGTAAACGTCAACTTACTCTAGAAATGGTGAGGGCATTGGAGGTTGGCTTGGGTATTCCCGCTAAAGTGCTTATAAAAAAACCTGACATGGGAGAAAACATGGAAGATAATTCAGAATATCAAATTTGGGACAATCGTATTGTGTCCGAAATGGAATATAGAGGATACTTTGGCCACGACTCATTAAAGAAAAGCAGTAAGGTAGATTTGTTAAAAAATTTCTTTTCCTCAATTGGACAACAAGTCCAGATCGTCGGAATGTTACGTAAGTCTAATTATAGATCTTCGCCACTTACGGATAAACGAGCATTAGCCGCTTGGTCTACTCGAGTTATCCAGAAAGCCAAAGATATAAGGGTTTCAAAAAAATATAAAGATGGAATCGTTACTCTTATCTTTATGCAGAAACTTGCCAAATTAAGTGTAAAAGAAAACGGTGTTTTATTGGCTCAAAGATATCTAAAAGAACATGGAATTACACTGGTGGTTGAGCCCCACTTTCCTAAAACTTATTTAGATGGAGCGGCGATTTTAATTAATAAAGACAATCCAGTTATCGGATTAACTCTTAGATACGATCGATTAGATAATTTTTGGTTTACATTAATGCATGAATTGTCTCATGTTGCCCTACACTACAACCAAGATATTAGTCTTTTTTACGATGAAATAGAAGGGGTTACGGCTGATGTAGACGACAAAGAAAGACAGACGGATGCATTAGCAGAAGAATCTCTATTGCCTATAGCTAAATGGGAAGTCAGCCCGGCCAGACTTATTCCTTCCTCAATGGCAGCAAATAGTTTAGCCAAGGAATTGGGTGTGCATGTAGCAATTATTGCTGGCCAGATTAGACACAAAGCCAATAAGTATGTCTACTTAAATAAAATTATAAACGAAGCAAAAGTAAGAAATTATTTTCCTAATGAAAAATGGAATAAATAATATGTTTGATTCAAGACATTATGTACCAATATTGAAGTGGAAACGAGCAGAACAGGGCGCCTTAGAGACTTTAAATATGGAGAATAAAAAATATATTACCCCGTTGATTCAGTTTGTAATGCCTAAACAAAAAAATCCACAAGAACAGCTTGAGGATATTGTTAAAAGATTTGAAAAACAAACTCCTCAAATTCCAGAAAAAATTGTAGAGGTCTGGGGTAATACGTCAATTTTTGTTGATTTTAGCTTGCTATTTACAACCGAACTCAAAGTTAAAAGTCTTAATTCTATTTTAAAGGAAGAAAACAAGTTTAAAACTATTTTAATTCCAGTTATATACCTTAACGATGATTGTGAAATAAAAGAAGCCGCTTATTCATTGGTAAAAGAAAACAGAAACGGTATGTGCTTACGATTAATATGTTCTGATTTTTCCGATTTATTAAAACTAAATCAAAATATTACAGAGCTCATCTCAAGTGCCGGATTAGCAGAGAAAGATGTAGATTTGTTGGTAGACATCAAAGAAACAGAGAAGAATGGTAATAAATATATTAAATATTTTGATTTGAGTCAGAAAATTCCAAATTTATTAAAATGGAGAACTTTTATTTTCGCTAGTGGTGCTTTCCCAGAAGATTTGTCTCAATGCAAAATTGATGAGGAAAATTTAATACCTCGTCTTGATTGGAAGATTTGGAAGAATCGCGTTGATAGTAAAAAGTTACAAAGAAAGCCAGCTTTTGCTGATTACACAATTCAACACCCCATTTATAAAGAAGCCTCCCAATTCTTCCCCCCAACTACAAGTATTAAATATACATTAGAAAATGAATGGTTAATTATGAAGGGCGAAAGACAAAAATTTGATAAATATTTAGCTAGTGCAGCGTTGTTGGTAAATGATAAAAGATTTTACGGGGAAAATTTTAGTGATGGTGATAAGTATATTGCTGAGAAAGCTAAACATTTTCCAGTGTATATGAAAAATCCTGCGATTAAAGGCACGGGGAGTACTGAAACATGGCTCAGAGCGGGAATCAACCACCATTTAGTATTAGTGGCGCATTGGGTCGCCAATCTTCCCTGATAAACATTACTTCCCTTACTTTTTCTCCAAGAGTTTTTTGGTTAAAGATCTTTGACAACTTTTCATAAATAAAACCTCTGGGTTTTGAATATAGACCGTCAGCTTCGCCCATTTCCTCTAAAATTTTAAGAGCCTCCTCTCTCCATAAAAGTTTGGCGATAGAAACGCTATCTTGATCTTTATTGTTTTCTCCTTCTCGGATGACATTAAGGACAACGGAGCCGTTTGTATCAATTTTTGCAACTGTAATACCCCACCAATCGGGAACAATATGTATTGCTTGATACAGATGCTGTTTTCCAACAACAAGAGTTATCCGATCAAAGACAGCATTGAATTCAGTCATCTGTTCTGGCAGTCGTTTAAGTGTGTCACGATCGCTCTTAATCTCATAGCCATGCATTATTCCATTTACCACGGCGATATCTACCCTTGCGCTACCATGTCGCACACCCAATTCTTCAATTATTCGTAATTCCTTATCTCGTGCATGACGGTTTTCTAAATCTTTCTTTAGAGCGGATCGTATAATCAAATCGTTTGTAGAAATCATTTTATGAAAAATATTTGCTTCCATTATGTAAAAAATAAAGGAAGTATCCGCATATTCATTTTACCACAATTCACAGAGAAAAAGAAAAGGGGATAACTATTTCACTATTGCGCTGGAATTACGGGAAGGGGGCAGTCCCCGTAAAAACGGGTAAAAAATTTTGCGGCAATTTCAAATAAAAACTCGAAAAATTAATTGAAAAATAAAATTTATGATAAAAATTTATGATTTCGAGAGAAAATAATTTTGCATATATTGACGGCGCTAATCTGCATAAGGGCATTGTGGAACTTGGCTGGCGGATTGATTATAGCGGCTGAAAGTCGTATTGAGCCCGAATCATAAAAAAGCATCGGTATTGCTTCGTAAGGCAGTGCCGAATGATATCGTTTTTCTAGTGTTAGTATAAAGTAAGCTGAAACAACACTGAGGGAGCAATTGTTAAAATTAAAGGGTATTGGCCCGGAAACGGCTGATAGTATTTTACTTTATGCTTTGGATAAACCAGTTTTTGTTAAGAATTTTTAAATTGATTTTTTATTTTCATCTTATAGACTTTACAGGGGGTCGTCCCCTGCAGTGTTTAAAGCGAAGCATTAAACATCTATTGACAATTGTCTTGTTTCTAATAATATAGAAATAAGGCGATTTTTTAATTATTAAAAGCGAAACTATGCCAGGTAGTGAAGCTTTGCTCTACTATCTGTCGAGTTTCTACTATCTGGTATGACTAAAAAAGAAGTTATTTGGCGGGAAATTTTATTTCAAGCCACTGAGAAGAAAAAATTTGAATTTACCCAAAAGGAATTGGCTCAAAAATATGGATTTTCCTTAAGCACTGTTTTTAATGCCTTAAAAATTCCAAGAAATGTAAGCGCTATCGAAGGCAAACGGGGGTCTAAAATTATTGACATTGAAAAATTTTTGTATCTTTGGGCAACTTTCCGGAATTTTAAAAAAGATATACTATACCAAACCAATACTTCAAAGCCGGTTAGAGAGGTTGAAGGAGAAATGCCGCCATCCGTGATTTTTGGAACATACAGCGCTTTTTTGAAAAAATATCAAGAGGCGCCGGCTGATTATGATAAGGTTTATGTTTATTCAAAAGAGGAGGATTTAGAAGAAATCAAAGAGCGCTTTCCATTTCAAAAAGGTTATTTTAATTTAATTGTTTTAAAAGCCGACTCTTGGCTTAAAAATTTTGGCAGGATTACCCCTGATTGCCAAACTTTTGTTGATTTATGGAACTTGTCCGAATGGTACGCTAAAGATTTTTTAGACACTTTAAAAGAAAAAATGCGCGCATAGCCAAAATTTCTTTCAGAAATTTTGACTGCTTTATAGGAATTTCAATGCTATTGAAATTCCTATACAATAAGATTAAATTTTTTATCCAACAAGAAAATTAGGCAAAGCCAAACAAAAAGTTGAACATATAAAGGATATACCAAAAATAGAAAGGCCAAGAGAAAAACTCATTGCCAAAGGTTCTCAAAATTTAAAAGACGAAGAACTTTTGGCTTTTTTTTTGCGATTGCTTTTAGCAAGAAATATTTTTCTAATCCGGACGTTCTTCGGCGTTACCTCTACCATTTCATCGTCGCCGATATAGCTCAATGAATTTTCTAAGCTAAACATTAGCGGCACCTCAATCTGCTTTTGAAGACCCTCATTTTTTTCTCGAAAATTAGTAAGTTTCCTGGTTCTACAAACATTTACGTAAACATCCCCTGGTTTAGCGTTCTGGCCGACCACCATTCCTTGGTAAACCGCAACCCCGGCGCTTATAAATAGCTTTCCGCGCTCTTGCGCCCTAACTAATCCATAGTTGTTAGAAATGCCTGCTTCCGTTGAGACGAGTGAACCCCTTGATTCGGAATGAATGTCGCCTTTATACTCTTCGTAGCCGGAGAAAATGCTATTTATAATCCCCAGGCCTTTTGTGTTAGTCAAAAATTTTCCGCGCGAACCTATGAGTCCGCGAGTAGGTATCAAAAAATCAAGATAAACGGTTCCGGCAGCCGCGCGCATATTTTTCATAACGGCCGAACGCCTTCCCATCATTTCAATAACTATACCGGAATACTTTTCCGGCGTCTCAATGGAAACAAGCTCCATCGGCTCCATTTTCTTTCCATCTTTTTCCTTGAAAATCACCTGCGG